>NZ_JAVLSP010000109.1:0-10792 GCF_031528575.1 Candidatus Sororendozoicomonas aggregata | reverse complement strand
GAATAGCGGGACTATTTGACGAACAAAAGCGACTTTTTAGACCCATTTATCGTAGCCGCAGTAGGAGCATGACTTTTAAGACTGCTTCTAAGCCCCCTGTATGGTTCAGGCTGGCTTACGCGTAGTCAATAATTATCAATCGGTTTGTTTAATTTCCACTACTCTGGTACATAGTGGTTTCCTTATTATTTTCCGGAAAAAAAAGGAAATATAGTGGAAAGCTTCAGACCTTACTGGTACGACCAAGCCCTCAAAGAAGAGGGAGAACCACAAGCAAACCCACTCACAGAAGAAATCTCTGCTGATGTCTGTATCATCGGCGGTGGTTACACCGGTTTGTGGACAGCTATCTTGCTTAAAGATCAGCAACCAGAACTCAATATTGTTATCATCGAACAAAAACTCTGCGGTTATGGTGCTTCAGGCTGTAATGGTGGATGCGTCCTCACGCTCGCCACTAAATACCTTTCTCTTAAGAAATTTTACGGCGAAGCGGAAGCCAGGCGCCTGGTTCTCGCCTCTGAAGCGGCCGTTGGAAAAATCAAAGACTTCACAGAGCAATACGACATTGATTGTGATCTGCGCATTGATGGCGCCCTTTACATCGCTACCAATCAATCTCAGCTCGGTGCCATGGACCCAGTGATGGCCGCTCTTGATGAAAAAGGCATTAATTCCTGGAGAAATACCCCACTTGATCAGGCTCAGGTATTTGCTGCTACAGACGAGATATTCGAAGCCTTCTTCAGTCCAAAAGCGGGTTCTGCGCAACCGGCTAAGCTGGTTCGAGGTTTAGCAAGAGTCGCCCGTGAAAAAGGCATTCGTATCTACGAAGGAACGCCAATGAAAAACATCGTAGAAAGCCACCCGCCAACGGTTATTACGGAAAAAGGCTCTATTACGGCGAAGAAAGTCGTCGTTGCTATCAATGCCTGGATGGCCGGTAAGTATAAGAAGTTTGAAAGAACCATGGCAGTTGTCTCCTCCGACATGGGCATCACTGAACCTGTTCCAGAAATTCTGGAAGAACTCAAGCTCCACCACGGTGCGGCAATCTGCGACTCACGTATTTTCGTTCACTACTTCCACACGACCAGTGATGGACGTATTTTGCTGGGAAAAGGGGGCAACACGTTCGCCTTCGGCTCTAAAATGATCCCTGCATTTTTTAAAGCCAGCAAGTACAGAGATCAGGTTAAAAATGCCCTTGTCCGCTTCTACCCAAAACTCAAAGATGTAAAGATAGAACAGTCCTGGACAGGCGGCTCTGATCGTACGACAACAGGCTTTCCCATTTTTGGTAACTTCAATGGTAATCCAAACATTCACTATGGTTTTGGTTACTCAGGTAATGGTGTCGTCCAGACCTACCTCGGCGGACAGATACTCACCTCTTTGTGCCTGAACCGTGATGATCAATGGAGCAATGCAGGTTTCGTCGGTGGCCCTCTTGGGAAATTTCCGCCGGAGCCAATCCGTTGGCTAGGTGCCATGACTGTTCGCAACGCCATCCGCCGTAAAGAAAACGCTGAAGATGCGAATAAGAAACCCGGCAAAATCAACAACTATCTGGCAACCTTTGCCAAAGCTGCCGGCAAAGCCGACAAATAATATCAATTAATATCAGTGACCTTTTCTAACGACTGTGAGAATAGCACCGGATCGAATAGCGGGTATAATGCGGCTTCTGTTTCTGCCAATGCTGACACTTTCATGCGAACGCCCAGAATATACACGTCCCAGTCCTTGATAACAGGCGCTCATCTTGAGCTTGAACAAAATGCAGCCAACCATGTCGTGCGTGTTTTACGCATGAAGGCAGGTCAGCGTCTACAGCTGTTTAATGGTAATGGCAGTGTTTTTCATGGAGAGATTGTTGCCGTGACGAAGAAAGTCACGTCTATTGCATTGATGGCTGAAGAAATGCCACAAGTAGAGTCTCCCCTTCGAATAGCCCTTGGGCAAGGGATAAGCCGTGGTGAGCGAATGGACTACGCCATTCAAAAAGCTACTGAACTGGGGATCGCAGAGATTACGCCACTGTTTACTGAGCGCAGTGAGGTCAGGCTCAGTGCTGAACGACA
The DNA here is from genome assembly GCF_031528575.1 of Candidatus Sororendozoicomonas aggregata. NCBI lineage: Bacteria > Pseudomonadati > Pseudomonadota > Gammaproteobacteria > Oceanospirillales > Endozoicomonadaceae > Candidatus Sororendozoicomonas > Candidatus Sororendozoicomonas aggregata. The sequence continues at coordinate 8,708 of NZ_JAVLSP010000109.1, read as the reverse complement.
GGAAAAGCGCAGACAGCACTGGCAAAAAGTCGCCATCAGTGCCTGTGAACAGTGCGGCAGAAACACCTTGCCAGTTATTCATCCGCCAGCGTCTGTCAATGATTGGTTATCCTGCCAAACGACAGACCTCCGTTTTGTACTCCATCACCGGACGGAAAAAAAGTTGGAGGGGTACGAAAAGCCTGAGTCAGTCTCATTATTCGTCGGTCCTGAAGGGGGGCTGACAATGGCTGAAATAGCATTGGCAGAAAATCGCCAGTGCCATGCGCTGTCCTTAGGACCCAGGATCATGCGCACAGAAACGGCACCCATTGTAGCGGCAGGCATCATGCATTATGTCTGGGGAGATTTCTAGGAGGCTGTCGGACTTAAGACAATTTCGGCCTAAAATCCAGAAAGTGCGAGAAAGTGCGAGAAAGTGCGGCCAGAATTTCCGATCAATTTGCTTAAATAGGTCAACTATTCGCACAAATTGATCGAAAATTCTGACTCGCCCTACTGAATTTTATGCTCGAAAGCATAAGTCCGACAGGGTTCTAGTAACAAAAAAACGTCGTCTGCATGATGATTTAGGGCATTTGAGTTTTTAAGAACCGCTACCATAAATCGAAAAAAAGTAAATACTATTGACTATAGTAAGTGAGCGTTGCCGTATTATCAGGTTGCTCATTATGAAAAGCTCACTGAAAAGCGCTACAGCATTTATCTTGCTGGTTTTTGCCATTGTTTCATACCCTTTATTATCCTATGCCAAACAGACAATAGCCATAATCGGTGGGGGAGCGTCGGGGATCTTTACTGCCTATTTGCTTAACCAAAAATATCCCGGAAAATACCATCTTGATATTTACGAAAAGGGTCGTACAACGGGAGGAAATGTATCATCTTACAAGGTAAAGTTTGGTGGTAAATCCTATGTGCTCGACGTTGGTGCGCAGAACTTCTCATCCAAAGTTGACCCTGGCTATTACCAGCTCATTAAGGAACTGGGATTGATCGATAAGGTGAGAAGTTATCCCGTCGGCATCACTGTCTGGGAGGCTTCAAATAAACAACATCTCTTCTGGCTTCCTCCCAGTGTCAGTGGGTTTGCCCGTTACACTGTCAGTGACTGGGAGCGCCTGGCCCAATTTGCCAAGTTTATTTACTCCGCCTATAAACTCAACACAAAGACGCCAGTAGACTGGGATATTACTCTGGGAAAATGGCTTGACAGCTTATGGCTCACAAAAGATTTCAAAAATAACGTGGTGAGAAATTTCTTATACTCATTTCTCTATCTCCCAAAAGAGCAGATGGAAAAAACCTCCGCCGTCTATGCCACCACTTATTTTGTCCGGGCATTAGTTGGTACAGGTAAAGACGACTCTGGACAGGCATTTGCGGCGCCCGCCATGACAACCAGGATACCTCTTATCAAAGTAACCAACAGTTCCATCGGACTGAAGGGCATCCTCGACAAGGCGCTGCATAGCTCTGGTGCGAACGTACACGTGTCCTCGCCAGTCAGTGCCGTGCAACCCCAGAAAAGCGGCGTAGACCTTGTGGTTAATGGCAAAACGGTTCATGCCGACTATGCCGTTCTTGCTCTTAACCCCTTCGTTGCCAAAACGTTGTTAAAGGACAGCAAAATCTTACCATCGGCGCTAAAAAAACTCATTGCTGATTTAGGCGCCTACTACGATAACGGGGGATTGAAGATTTTTATACAAACCCAAAAAGCCTGCTGGATGCCAACAGACAAGAACTACCGGGAGTTCTTTAACGTCGTCGCAGATACACCAAAAAACACAATGCGGTTAAGCCTGGACTTTGGCCCGGTAAACCCACCTTATGAGGGTAAAAAACCCATACCGGCCTTTAAAACGCTAGGAAGTCCTGAAATTGAGCTTGGAGAATGCCCGACGGTTGTCTTCACCAAACGCCATACCCTCCCCATACCCTTACCCGCGTTCATGAAAAAACGTGATGAAATACAGCAATGGCAGGGAAAAAATCACCTGTTCTATGCTGGCAGCTGGACAAACTGGTATGACAGCCAGGAATCCGCTTTGCAATCGGCTAAAACGGTTGTTGGAAAACTGCAAGGCAGTGGTCAGATACAACCCGCGCCCCTGTTAACCAGTAAAGACAAAAAAGCATTCGTGCAACATGTCAGCGCATGGCTCTCAATGGCCATAAAGCAAGCGTCGCATTTCCCTAAAATACAAAAAGATATGACTGATACCCTTAACAAGATCAAGGCGCTGCCTCGGGATAACCGTCAACACCACTAGTGAAAACAAGCGTTAATAGACATACAACCATCACTTTGGTCACTCCTGCGAAGGCGGGAGTCCATTTTCTGGTAGATTCCCGCCTTCGCGGGAATGACGACTGTATGGGTATTAGCGCTTAACAGCACCAGGAGCCTGTCGGACTTACGCTTTCGAGCATAAAATTCAGTAGGGCGAGTCAGAATATTACCGCGCTGTGGCGAGTTTTTCTTCGATCTTGTCCATCAGCCTGTCACCAATGCTGATATCAAACTGACTATCGATCTGCCGGATACAGGTGGGTGAGGTTACGTTGATTTCCGTCAGGTAGTCACCGATGACATCCAGTCCCACGAACAGCAGACCCTTTCCTTTCAGTGTCGGGCCAACTTGTTGAGCAATCCAGCGGTCCCGTTCTGATAAAGGCTGCCCAACCCCGCTGCCACCTGCTGCCAGGTTGCCCCGGAATTCTCCTTCTGCCGGAATACGCGCCAGAGCATAGGGCACAGGTTCACCATCAATCATTAAAATACGCTTATCGCCAGCGATGATATCGGGAATGAATTTCTGAATCATGGTCTGGCGCTGGCCATGGTCGGTCAGGGTTTCAATAATCACATTCAGGTTTGGGTCGTTTGGATGACTGCGAAAAATGGACGTCCCCCCCATACCATCGAGTGGTTTCAGCACCACATCCTGGTGTGTTTCGGCAAATTCACGCATCAGTCGTGGGTTTTTGGAAACCATCACTGGCGGTACGCACTGGGGAAACAGTGTCGCAAAATATTTTTCGTTACAGTCACGGATGCTTTGAGGTTTATTCACCACCAGAGTGCCAGTGGCTTCTGCCTGCTCAAGAATATAGGTGCTGTAGATGTACTCCATATCAAACGGCGGGTCTTTTCGCATCAGGATGACGTTCAGCTCGGACAAAGGTGTTTCTTGTCTCTCGCCCAGTGTGTAATAGTCGTCCAGATTCCCTCGAACCGTCAGTGGCTGCATGCTGCCATAGGGCTGCCCGTCTTTTTGGTAGAGATCGGCCTGTTCCATATAAAACAGGTGCCACCCTTTTTTTTCTGCTGCCAGCAGCATAGCCAGCGTACTGTCTTTTTTTGTATCAATGGCACTGATCGGGTCCATCACAATGCCGACATTAATGCTCATAACGTTGTGTCCGTGGCAGTATCTGTGTCTTGTCGCTTACCGTTTTCTGGTTTTTTTACAGCACGCTGGTGAGCAGAACCCATGGCTTCACCCATTTTAATGCTATTGCCAGCCTGCCAGTGCTTAAGCCAGTCAACTTGATCTTTACCAAACAGGATGATTGCTGTTGAACCCATTTTAAAACGGCCCAACTCGTCACCGCGACTCAGTTCAACGGTAGTTTGACTGCCAGCCCGGTAATCAATACGCCTGACCTTTTTACGGTGAGGCGTTACCAGACCTGCCCATACGGTTTCAATACTCGCAACGATCATAGCACCGACCATAATGACGGCCATTGGGCCATTGTCAGTATCAAAAATACTAATCACACGCTCATTGCGGGCAAACAAGTTAGGAATATTCTCAACGGTCTCTTGATTAACAGAAAACAAACGACCAGGAACATGAATCATTTGTCGTAGTCTTCCCCCAGCGGGTGTATGCACACGATGATAGTCTCGGGGTGCCAGGTAAACCGTGGCAAATTGGCCACCCATGAATTCCTGGCTTAGTTTGACATCACCACCGAGTAACTCTATCAGACTGTAATCATGGCCTTTGGCCTGAAAAATACGGCCATTGTTTATAGCGCCAATCTGGCTGATAGCACCGTCTGCCGGGCTGACAATCATTTGCTGATCGTCAGGTAATGGTCGGGCATCGCTTTTCAGTGCACGGGTAAAAAAGTCGTTAAAGTTACTATAGACTTCCAAACGCTCTTCTTCCGCCTCTGACATATCCACACCGTAACGCTTGGCGATGAAGTGAATAAGATTGTTTTTTAACCAGGGTATCCGGCTCTCAACAAAACAATGCACAGCGCGCGAAATCAGGTGATGGGGCAGAATATGCTGAAGGCCAGCGAACAGTGATGTTTTCACGGTGATATTGATGCCTCTTGATGATGAATAAATGCCGGGCTTTGAAGCTGTTTACACGCTTTTATGAACGACAACCGCTGATTAAAGTCATGTGTTTTGGATTTTTTTCGTTACATAGCGCCACTAGGAGCCTGTCGGACTTATGCTCGAAAGCATAAGTCCGACAGGCTCCTGGCCCTCAGAAAATTGAAAGACAGGCAGCTTTTCTCATTGGTTTCGCTTTTCACAACAGATCATGCGCAGCTTTTTACATTGTTATGTCAGCAGAGCCCGGGAGCATTGTAATCACAAACGATCAAAATAGCTCGAAAATTACCGGCTACTCCACGGGCGTTTCTGGCAAGTTGCCCCATTCAGACCAGGAGCCGTCATAGGCTATTATGTCGTAGCCCAGGGTTTTGCCGACCAAATAGGTAAAGCCGGAGCGGTGATGACTTTGGCAGTAGGTAATGACGGTTTTATCCCGGGTGATACCCAGTGCTTCCAACTCTGTCTTAACACCGTCTTTAATGCGGTAGCTACGCTCAGGACTCATGGCGCGTGTCCATTCATAATTGATAGCGCCGGGTATATGCCCACCTCGCCGGGCAAACAGCTTTTCACCCCTGTACTCCTCGGGTGAACGGGCATCCCAAATGATCACCTCGGGATTGTTCAGGTTTGCTTCTATCATTTCACGTGTGGCAATGACGCTGTGATCAATACTGAGAGAAACGGGGACTGATTCGGGCTGTGGAGCGGGCTGCTGTTCAACAGGTGATCCTTTTTTTAACCAGGCATGGAGACCACCGTTCAGGTAGGAATACTGTTTGTGACCAATAACATCCAGCGTCCAGATAAACCGGCCCGCCCAGCCACCGCCTTCATCATCATAAACGATAATATGCTCACCGCCGGTATAACCCAGCCGACTGAAAAGTGCCTCGAGCATTTTCACAGGCGGAAGCTTGCCGGTGGCCGGGTGGGTGCCCGCGATAAGTTCGTGGGGGTGAACATTGATGGCACCGGGTATATGGCACTGGGCATAAACACGGGGATTGCAAAGATCAATGATCAAGACGTTTTTTGGGCAGTGAGTTAGAAAGTGATCAAGCTCATTGCATTCAATAACAGAAACCAGTGGTGAGGACATTGCAGGCTCAAAGCAGGCCACTGCAAAAAATGCAGCGACCGGGAAGATTGTCAGTTAACGGTGGTGGTTGCGGACGCTTCTTTTTCTGATTGCTCACGAGCCTGCAGGTACAAAGCGTCAAAGTTAACAGGTGCCAGCATAATGGGAGGAAAGCTGCCACGCAGTACCAGGCTGTCTACAGCCTCACGAGCGTATGGGAACAGAATATTCGGGCAGAAAGCTCCCAGTGTACGGTGCAACTCATCTCCTTGCAGACCTTTGGCCAAAAATACGCCCGCTTGTTGTACTTCAACAACAAACGCGGTTTCTTTCGTACCTTCAGGGCCGTTGTCCACCGTAATGGTCAGGGAGAGAACCACTTCATACAAACCTTCTTCAAGGGGACTGTTGCTGGTGTTCAGATCCAGTTTCACCTCTGGCTGCCACTGTTTCTGAAAGATGGCCGGCGCTTTGGGGGACTCGAAAGATAAGTCTTTGGTATAGATACGTTGCAAGGCAAATTGTGCCTGTTCTTGCTGGTTGTCTGCCATTGTCATTTCCTTGTTTTAGTAAAACTGCCAAAATCTTCGTAATAAAACATCAGGATTTTAACAGGGTATCCAACTGCCCCTGACCTTCAAGGGCATGTAAGTCATCACAACCCCCGACGTGGGTATCTCCTACCCAGATTTGGGGTACTGACGTACTGCCAGCTTTTTCAGCCATTGCCTGGCGAACAGCAGGTCGTCCATCGACGTTGATATTTTTGTAGCCAATACCCTTTTTGTCCAGTAAATGAAGAGCACGTATACAAAAAGGACACCATGCTGAAGTGTAGATGACGACCGGGTTCATCAAGCGTTTCCTTTATTTGATCAGCGGAAGGCTATCAGCCTGCCAGGTGCCAACACCACCTTTGAGTTTAACCACATTGGTAAGGCCTGATTCTTTTAACGTCTTAATGGCAGAGCTGGCATGTTGCCCCATGGCATCAACAATAATAATGGGTTTATTTTTGTGCTTATTCAACTCGCTGATCCGGTTTTTCAAGTTGGCGTAGGGAATATTGATAGCATTAACAATGTGCCCCTTGTCGTAGTCGGCTTTTTTACGCACATCAATGACAATAGCATCTTCCTGATTGACCAGCTGTATCATTTCCTGAGTTGACAGGGCCTGCCCGCCTTTGCGCATTTCAGTGAGAAACAGCGCGCATAAAATAGCGACCAGCGCTGCTACCAGTGGTAGATGGTTGGCCGCGAATTCAAAAAGTTGTTCCATGTTGATCCATTGGTCTCAAAATCGCAAAGTGACCAATTATACTAGGTTCTGTCTATATAACACCAATTTCTGGCATTTGCCCGGGGCAATTTCATCGGGTAATGTCCTTGAGGCTCTACAATAATGAATGCCCTTTGCCGTCATTCCCATAAGCGGAGGGTGAATGTTTTTGGCAGGTTCTAGGAGCCTGTCGGACTTAAGACAATTTCGGCCTAAAATCCAGAAAGTGCGAGAAAGTGCGGCCAGAATTTCCGATCAATTGGCTTAAATCGGTCAACTATTCGCACAAATTGATCGAAAATTCTGACCCACCCTACTGAATTTTATGCTCGAAAGCATAAGTCCGACAGCCTCCTAGCTCCGTGGGCAACAAGCCGTCTCAACAGTCTTACTGCCACTAAGGTCTGCCATAGACGGGTCGACAAAGTTGGTTTTGTTGGTTAACCCTACCTGGCTCGGTAGGGGTATCCAGCGAGGAAATTAGATGAAACGTTTAGCCAAAAAATATATCGCTATAGCCAGCCTGTCTGGTGGAATGTTTGTTGCCCTCAGCGCTTTTGCCGCCCACGGCCTGAAAGGGGGTTTGCCAGAACAAATGCTGGTGATTTTTCATACTGCAGCACAGTACCAAATCTACCACAGCCTGGCACTGTTAATTACCGCTGTCCTCAGTCTTTACTTCTCAGATAACAAACTACTGACATGGGGGGCTCGCTTTTTTGTGGCAGGTATTGTGGTGTTTTCAGGCAGCTTGTATACGCTGGCGTTGACAGGTATCTCCTGGCTAGGCGCAATAACCCCCATTGGCGGTGTATGCCTGATACTGGGCTGGCTGATGTTGGCTGTGTTTGCCCTTAAATTGCCGGAAATTCAGCAAGAATGTTCGATAAAATAACACGCCCGGGCAGTTGATACTTATTTGCAAAATGCCTCAAGGCAGGTATCTTACCCTGCCTCAAAGGTAGATGACCGGATTTTCAATGAGTGACACCCCTGAGCAACCCCGTCGAAAAATAAAAAGCTTTGTGCTTCGCAAAGGACGCATGACCACCGGACAGCAACGGGGCTGGGACGAATGCTGGGATAAGTGGGGCCTGCCTTATAAAGAAGAACGCCTGGATCTGCACAGCACTTTTGGCCGTGAAGCGCCTACGGTGCTGGAAATTGGCTACGGGATGGGGCTTTCTCTGGTGGCAATGGCTAAATCGGCGCCGGAAACTAACTTTATTGGCATTGAAGTGCACCGCCCTGGCGTCGGTAGCCTTTTGAATGAAGCACACAATGCTGAAGTCAGTAATATTAGAACGTATAATCACGATGCCGTGGAGGTGTTGCGGCACTGTATTGCTGATAACTGCCTGTCCCGTGTGCAAATTTTCTTCCCTGACCCCTGGCACAAAAAGCGCCATAACAAGCGTCGTTTAGTTCAGTCACACTTTATTGAGACACTGCGTCCGAAGATTGCCACCGGCGGTATCATTCACCTGGCAACGGACTGGGAAAACTACGCCGAACAAATGATGGAAGTCATGTCCGGGGCCAAAGGGTTTACTAATCAGGCGGGAGAATATGCTTATTCAAAGCGCCCTGATTACCGACCACTGACCAAATTCGAACAGCGCGGGCAGCGTCTCGGTCATGGCGTGTGGGATTTGCTGTTTGAAAAGGCCGAGGGTTGAGCAGTCAGTGCATGGGGATGTTGCTGCTGAAGTATGAAGTCACAAGTATTACGACGAGTGTCGTTATAACTATACAGCCATAGTCCAATGCTGAGCTACAATCCAATGTGTTAGGGAATTGGCCAGCTAAGGCGAAGCTTGACGGGTTAAAAAAAACCGGGTTGAGTTTGTTGATTTGACATCCTCCCCGCCGTGAAGAGGCTGTCGCGAAACGCTGAAATACACCCCGCACCGTCATCCTGTACAGGGAATGTACAGGAACCACACGCTATGGAAGGCACTCTAACCGCACGCG
>NZ_JAVLSP010000108.1:0-11261 GCF_031528575.1 Candidatus Sororendozoicomonas aggregata | reverse complement strand
TGTCGGACTTAAGACAATTTCGGCCTAAAATCCAGAAAGCGCGAGAAAGCGCGAGAAAGCGCGGCCAGAATTTCCGATCAATTTGCTTAAATAGGTCAATTATTCGCACAAATTGATCGAAAATTCTGACTCGCTCTACTGAATTTTATGCTCGAAAGCATAAGTCCAACAGGCTCCTAGCGTTCAGATTGTCGGCGCAATAGCCTGGCTAGAATAAACCATTGGTATTAAGTAGTATGAAGACCTCCTAGTATCCGTTAGTCGAGGTAGAAAAACACAAGAAGACACGGGATACAATGTAATGTTTATTCTTTTTAGCTTCAAAAAAACTATAGTTATAACTATAAAAATTATAACATTGACCGGCCAAAAATAACTGAGATTTATGCGTATTATGACATTAAAGCGACATTTGTCTTATTTTTGCGTGGCCTGCCCACAGGTTGCAAAAGTAATCTTTATAAATGCATAATTAATCAACAGGGCGCACACTATAGACCCTGTATACTTGCCCAAGAAAAACTCTGAGCCATTGAAAGAGAGACAGGTTTCATACATGCAGTCATCCTCAACCACAAAGCAGTCATTTGGAATGGCTACCTTTTTGACATTCTTATTGCCCTCACTGACAGGCTTGTTTTTATTTGTCATTCCGGTGAGCTATGCAGGTGATATCACTATCCCTATCGCTATTTTGGCCAAGCTTATTCAGTCCACTTTCAGCGACTCATTAGTTGGTATTATCACGTTCATTATTGCCACAATGGGTGTCATGACCCTGTTCACAAAAATATTTACACCCGCTTTTATCGAGAACAGACCTTTTTTGAATGGCCTGCTGAATGTTTCACCACTATGGCTCATTATTCGTGTGTCCGGCGCTCTTTTTGTACTGCTCAGCTACTTTAAAGTCGGGCCACAAGCCGTATGGTCAGCTGCAACCGGCGGCATGGTATTAAACGACTTATTGCCCGTTCTGTTAAGCGTCTTTATTTTTGCTGGTCTGCTACTGCCACTGCTGATGAACTTTGGCTTGCTGGAGTTTATCGGTACACTGCTCACCAAAGTCATGCGCCCTGTTTTCCGGCTGCCAGGACGCTCAGCCATAGACTGCATTGCTTCATGGCTTGGCGATGGCAGTGTTGGTATCCTGATGACCAGTAAACAGTACGAATCCGGCTTTTATACACAGCGCGAAGCTGCTGTTATAGGTACAACATTTTCCACGGTTTCTATTACTTTTACTCTGGTGGTTATTGCACAGGTTGGCCTTGAGAGCATGTTTCCTTCCTTTTTGCTGACAGTTGCCCTTGGGTGCATCGTGGCAGCAATAATTGTCCCAAGGCTTCCGCCTCTGTCAAACAAGAAGGATGTATTTATCAATGGTCAGGCACGGGAGCACGACCAGGAAGTGATCCCTGCCGGTCGTAGCGCGTTTTCCTGGGGAATGCAAAAAGCACTGGAAAAAGCCGATACCATAAAAAGCCCTGTTCATGTCATCACAGATGGCTGTAAAAATGCCATTGATATGGTGTTCGGCATTCTTCCCGTAGTAATGGGTATTGGTACCATTGCTTTGATCATTACAGAGTATACCCCTGTCTTTAACTACCTCGGTATGCCCTTTGTGCCCTTGTTGGAGTTACTGCAAATTCCTGAAGCGACAGAGACCTCCACAACCATGGTTGTAGGCTTTGCCGATATGTTTGTGCCCTCTATTATGGCAGCTTCCATCGACAATGAAATGGCTCGTTTTGTCATTGCGGCTCTTTCTTTGACCCAATTGATTTACCTGTCAGAAATTGGTGCATTGCTGTTAGGTAGCCGTATTCCTGTCACCCTTTGGGAGCTGTTTGTGATTTTCATTTTGAGAACACTGGTCACCTTACCTGTTATTGCCGGCATGGCCCATTGGTTGTTTTAAAACAGTGATGAGATTGAACATAGGTTCTGTTGAAAAAAGAACGTAATAATCTCTTTTGGTACTGGGCCTGTCGAAGCTAGGAGCCTTCGACTCGGCTCAGGATGAACAGAAAGCGTTAACGCTACTTAAAAACTACAATCGTCGTCTTTAAAACGGCTGCTTTTTTGGCGACTGTTGGCGGGGTTCGTTCACCCCAGTCACCTTCTTTGGAGGCTCCCGGGGCTTCACTTACTTACCGCCGGGTAGTCGCTTGAAATCCCCCGAGTGTAAACTGGCCTTGCATTTCCATTAAAACTGAAACAGTTTCATCACCATATGCAAGCTTCAGCCTTGCAGACACCTCTTCTTCCGACAGAGTGCCTCCCAATTTCCTCAAGACAGAAACACGTTCACGAACATACGGAGTATTTGGACTTAACGCTTGCTCCAGCAATGCAGACGCAACTTTTTCCGGCAAAATGCCTCCCAATTCCCTCAAGACAGAGACACGTTCACTAATATACGGAGTAGTTGGACTTAACGCTTGCTCCAACAGTTTAGACGCGACGTCTTTTGGCAAAATGCCTTCCAATTCCCTCAAGACAGAAACACGTTCACCAACATACGGAGTAGTTGGACTTAACGCTTGCTCCAACAGTTTAGACGCAACGTCTTTTGGCAAAATGCCTCCCCTTTTCCTCAAGACAGAAACACATTCACCAACATACACAGTATCTGGACTCAACGCCCACTTCAGCCGTTCATTAAGAATGTTTTTTTCATTAAACCGGATTAAGTCCTTCAAATAGTGATGATAAAATACGGAGAACCAAACGGACCCATGGGCCATATGACATGCGAAACGGCTTTTCAGCTCTTGGTACTCAGAAAACGCTGTCGCAGCTAAACGCGGCTGCTGCCAGGGTTCTTCATAGGATGGATTATTTTCAAGCGCATAAACAACAGGCAGTAGAATCGCTTTCCTTAAAACGGGATCTTGTAATTTTTCAACCTGATTAATTAATCGCTGACAATCTTTAAGGGAAATCGTCTGCAACTGACTCCAGGGAAAATGATCAGATACTACACGTTTCATCAAACAGTCTGACGAGTAAAACCGGTAAAAATCATAAATTTCTTGAGAATAAGCGAGACTAACGACTTCATTGATTTCTTCAGTATCACTCAACTTTGACAGTTCAAGATTTTCTACCAAGCGTTCAAAGTAATAGGGGGTATCGCTGTTATTAGCCATGCCAAATTGCTTAAGCTGTCCGGTAAAATCAGTTTCTGCAACCTTGCGTAAAAAATATTTTTCAATGTGTTCAGTATGTTCAACGGTATTAGAGACAGTATCGCCAAGCAGTTTACCCATTAATGCAAACCATATTAACTGAGATTTATTATCAGGAAACCAACCATCGTGAGTTTTACCCTTTTTATGATTGCGATGATTGCGCTCAACAAAATGCATTAACAAATGAGCAAATGTATGTTGGTTTTCCAACAAGGGTTTTGGAATATCCGATAATTGAACCATCTCAACGTGAGAAAGCCTACCCGTTATCAAACAACATTCTTTTCGCTTACTCTTATCATACCATTGCAATGGTATATCAAAACGCTTGTCAATTAATGCAAGATCGTAGTAGTGCAACAGGGCTTTCTGAACATAGCCTCCATATTTCCCTGAGTAATAGGCATGGTATTTTTGTTTCAATTTGCTACCATATAAATCATTATCCATCAGAAATTGTCTGTACATCGCGTTTAGGTTCGCAACATAGTAAACAGAGTCTGCCGTGCTTTTTTTATCATCAGGTTCTAATTTTGCAACACTTTTTTTTCCAGAAAATTTTTTTTTATGTATGTCAGGAACGACACCATAAGCACAGGTATAATGCGCTCCACTAATAAAAAATGAAAGCAACACTAAGAGCAATTTTATTTTTTTCATCAACTTTCCTAATATCCTAAAGTATTTTTATATGGCGTAATACCAAGCGAAAATGATCTGCATGGAAATCAACTATACGCATAGCACTCAATCCTGCATCAAAGCCAAGCAACTAACAGCTCTGCTTATCAGGCTTACCCAGTAAGAATGTAGCTACAAATACACCAACTGTAGGAAATATTTTTAATATGAATGCATCCAACGCTAAACAAAAAAAATAAAGACATACTCTTCCCAAACAAGGTAAGCAAATACTCCGTGGCTCTGTTTCTTACAAGCCACCAAAAAATTATCCGTTTTTTGAGTCCGGCTTCACGCACGCTGGCAAGCGCCTTTTTTGGCGCGACTGCTGGCGACGTTCGTACCCACCAGTCCTGTTAAGCGCTAATACACATACACTCGTCATTCCCGCGAAGGCGGGAATCCACCAGAAAAGGACTCCCGCCTTCGCAGGAGTAACCAAAGTGATGGTTGTATGTATATTAACGATTGTTTGCGCCAGGAGCCTGTCGGGCTTATGCTTTCGAGCATAAGATTCAGTAAGGCGAGTCAGAATTTTCAATCAATTTGCGTGAATAGTTGACCTATTTAAGCAAATTGATCGGAAATTCTGGCCGCACTTTCTCGCGCTTTCTCGCACTTTCTCGCACTTTCTGGATTTTAGGCCGAAATTGTCTTAAGTCCGACTGGCTCTTAGTCACCTACTTTGAGGCTCCCGGGGCTTCACCTACTTGCTGCGGGGTAGTCGCTTGGAATCCCCCGGGTGTAAACTGACCTTGTGAAACAAGTTGATCACCGCAAGCTTCCCGTGTGGACACCTCGTCTTCCGGCAGAGTGTCTCCCAATTCCCTCAAAACAAAAACAGGTTGTTCTCTGGCATACAGACCATATTTAGTCTCCGCCTCCTTCAGCAGTTTAGACGCAACGTCTTTTGGCAAAATGCCTCCCAATTGCCTCAAGACAGAAACACGTTCACGAACATACGGAGTATTTGAACTTAACGCTTGCTCCAGCAGTTCAGACGCAACGTCTTTTGGCAAAATGCCTCCCAATTGCCTCAAGACAGAAACACGTTCACGAACATACGGAGTAGTTGGACTTAACGCTTGCTCCAGCAGTTTAGACGCAACGTCTTTTGGCAAAATGCCTTCCAATTCCCTCAAGACAGAGACACGTTCACTAACATACTGAGTAGTTGGACTTAACGCTCGCTCCAGCAATTCAGACACAACGTCTTTTGGCAAAGTGCCTTCCAATTCCCTCAAGACAGAGACACGTTCGCTAACATACTGAGTAGTTGGACTTAACGCTTGCTCCAGCAGTTTAGACACAACGTCTTTTGGCAAAATGCCTCCCAATTGCCTCAAGACAGAGACACGTTCACTATCATACGCGGTATTTGGACTTAACGCTTGCTCCAGTAATTCAGACGCAACGTCCTTTGGCAAAATGCCCCCCCTTTTCCTCAAGACGGAGACACGTTCACTAACATACTGAGTATTTGGACTCAACGCCTGCACCAGCAGCGTAGACGCACACTCTTCTGACACAGAGCCTCCCTTTTGCAACAAGTCGCGAACAAGCTGATCTTTATAATAGGTAATACCTGGAGTCAACGCCCGCTTCAGCAGTTCATTAAGAATGCTTTTTTCATTGAGCCTGATTAAGTCCTTCAAATAATGATGATAAAATACGGAGAACCAAACGGACCCATGGGCCATATGACATGAAAAACGACTTATCAGCTCTTGGTCTTCACAAAGCGCTGTTGCAGCTAAATACAGTTGCTGCCAGGGTTCATCATAGGATGGATTATTTTCAAGCGTATAAACAACTGGCAGTAGAATCGCTTTTCTTAAAACGGGATCTTGTAATTTTTCAACCTGATTAATTAATCGCTGACAATCTTCAAGGGAAATAGCCCGCAACTCTCTCCAGGGAAAATAATTAGATACCGCTTGTTTGATAAAAGTGAAAAGTGTACAAGTCTTCTTGGCGTTATCATCAATACCAGGGTTCTCATCGACTTCTTTAGTATCATCCCACCATTTCAACTGCTCAAAAGTTTCTATCAGGCGCCCAAAATAATCGGGGGTATCATTTTGATTGGCCAGGTCTAATCGCTCAAACTCCTTAGTAAAATCGGCTTCTACAACCCTGCTTAAGAAATATCTTTCACTCATTTCAGTGGTATTAGAGACAGCCCCGCCCCCGCCAAGCACTTCCGCCATTGATGAAAACCATATTAACTGAGATTTTTCAGCAGGAACCCAACATTCATTATTTTCATCCTTTTTATAGTTACGGTGTTCGTACTCAACAAAATGCATTAACAAGTCAGCAAATATCTGTTGGTTTTCCAACAAGGGTTTTGGAATATCCGACAATTTAACTAGCTTGAACGTCAAGCAAGGAACCCCTTCGTCCATTATTGAACAACATTCTTTGCTTTTATCCTCACAATACCACTGTAATTGTATATCAAAACGCTTATTAATTAATGCAAGATCGTGATAGCGCAACAGGGTTTGCTGGACATACCCCACATATTCCCCTGAGTAGTAGCTGTGGTATTGTTCATTCAATCTGCTACCACACAATTTATTATCCGACAGAAATTGACTGTACATCGTATTTAGGTCTTCAATATCATACATAGGGTCATCCGTGATTTCTGTATCATCAGGGTTTGAGTGTACTTTTTCAGTATTTTCACTATCTATGCCAGGGACTACACCATAAGCACAGGTATAATGTGCCCCAACAATAAAAAATGAAAATAATGCCAAAAGCAGTTTAATTTTTTTCATCAACTTTCCTAAAGTATTTTTATATGGCGTAATACCAAGTGAAAATGATCCGCATGGAGATCAATCCTGCATCAAAGCCTGACAACTAACCGCTCTGCTTATCAGGCTTACCCGTCAAGAATGTAGCTAAAAATACAACAACTGTAGGAAATTTTTTTAATATGAATGCATCCAACGCTAAACAAAATAAAATAAAGACATACTCTACTCAAACAAGGTAAACAAATCTTTCTGTGGCTCTGTTTCTTGCAAGGCGCAAAATATGAAACCCTTGAAGTAGTGCTTGAAATTCCGGTAAGCGCTTTGATGGAAGTGCACAACAATAGTCATGACCTCACTAAGTGAGAGCTTGGATCGGTATAGAGGCTTAGAGTCGTTAGATATGAGCTGTTTATGCCATTCTGGTTTAAAAATAAGGCAAAAATAATGCGAGATCACAGAATAAACTAATCAAAGACACAGCGCTCTGTTCACTGACGACCTGTTTTGGCATACAAAGTCTAGCCCGGATATTTCATAAACATGCTCCTGACCTTGCTTGCTCCTTGCGACTCTAAGGGCAGTTTATGAAATATCCGGGCTAGATTAGTGAGGGGACTCCGTGTCTCATTTCACTCGTCGAACTCACGTTATACCAGGAGCCTGTCCGAGAATAGACTACCCTACTGCGGTTGCGATAAATTGGTCTAAAAATTCCTGCTTCTTCGTCAAATAGCCCCACTATTATCCTTAGAAGCAGAAATTTTTATCCTCAATTTCTCGTAATCCTCGCTACGGGCGCTATTCTCGGACAGGCTCCTAGTTTTTAGTTAGGCACTCGCCATTTAAATCTGTTTTTAAACACTGCTGCTGGAAAGCAAAAAACACAGCGACATAGTGATCACTTCGATTGATAAACATCGCCCCATCCTGATAAGCACCATTATAGTGATGGTAATGATCTGAATTGGGTATACCCTGGTTTAGATGAACCATATCAACTCCCCTATTGGGCAGTGCTCCGGGATAATGTTTGTATCGCCTCAAGCCATAAGGCAGCATTTCTGGCGGTGTATGAATATATTCCTCACTCCTATACCTTCGCCCAAATACAAAGACCTCGGGTAAACCAAGCAGATAACTATCCAGAACTTCTTCTATTTCGTCTGCAGACAAACAGTCCGCATCCAGCTTATTGATGTCAAACAGAGGCTTGTGTATCAGGTCAATATTAAAGTTATCATGGCCACTGTTCAAATCTGTAAAACCTTTCTCTATTTCTTTGAAGTAAGAAATATATTCTTTATGATCAAAATCAGTATCGACATAGACTCGAACATTTGGCGTTGTTCTTGATTGAACATCTATGTTTACCTGATATTCTTCACCATTCAATTTAGTTATTAGATTATAGCGGGTTTCGTGAGACCTTTCGGAATAGTGATTTTCTTTATCAATCTCAACATTTGCCCTCAATACACCATAGTTATCAATCATAGCGTGATACTCTTATTGATAATATTTTGCTTTTTTCTTCAAAAAAGCAGGCTCATTCAACACCGTATTAATTAAAGATATTTCTGACATATTTTGGTAGAAACACCTATCCAGACTATAGACTTATATTACCTGAATGCAAGAAGCCTAATCATCAATAATAAACGACTTAAACGGTAAATATAATGTTGAATTTATGTATAAAAATAAAACCTGATCAACAATAGATAAACCCAATACTATCCAGTAATCAATACCTATGTAATTTAGTTCTAGCCGCACTTTCTCGCACTTCCTGGATTTCAGGCCGAAATTGTCTTAAGTCCGACAGGCTCCTAGCCGTGTCGTTTATTATGTGACAATCCAGCCATAGTTTTATCAACATATAATTTAATTCACATAATAAAATCAATGGAAAGCTAAACAAAGTAAACAGATCTTTCTGTGGCTCTGTTTCTTGCAAGGCGCCAAAAAAGTCACCCTTCTTTTGCACCCTTCTTTTGCAACCGGTTTGCGTTGGCTGACAGACTGCTTTTTTGGATAAGCTTGATTGTCTGGCTGTTTATGGTATACCAACCCTTACAGGCCGCCTTCAGCGTCTTTTCTTTCAATTCTGGTACGTAATTGGCACTATGAGAACCTTGGGCAGTTATTTCTCACTTCACGCCGTCACTTGACAAGGTGTCAAGAAAGAGTGCCCGAGATCAGGGGCTAGCAGACATTTTTCTGCACCTTGTGGTTTTTTGGACAGACACATAAAAAGCTGGGTAACAGTCAATGGCATTTACAGTGGGTGTGATTGAAGGAATGTATGATGAAAAGCATTCCTGGACCTGGGAGGCACGCCATGCCTATGCAGGCTTTTGTGCCAGACACGCATTCGACTTTTTTATTTATGCGCCGAAAAACGACCCCTACCTCCGTGAAAAGTGGCAGTTACCCTGGCCGGATGAGCATCTTGAGCAATTAAAGCGCCTGAGTAACACTTTCCGGGAGAAAGGCGTGAAGTTTGGTATCGGTTTTACCCCCTTTGAGGTGACTGAACTCGATGATACAACACGACAGGCGCTAAAGGCTAAAATCGCCCTGATCAATAGTATCAACCCCACCATGCTGTCAATTTTGTTTGATGACTTTAGTAACAATGTTGCTAACCTGGCTCAAAAACAGTCAGATATTGCTGAGTTTATTGCCGGTGAGAGCACTGCCAAACACTTTCAGATGGTTGGCACCTTTTATTCCCGCGACCTGTTGCTCGAAAGAGTGTACGGGAAAAAACCACCCCATTACTGGTCAGAGCTAGGGGCTGCGTTAGACCCGGCAATTGATATTTTCTGGACAGGCGACCATGTTATTTCTCTGGGCTATGATGAAGAAGGCTTGTCTGAAATTGCCGAGTGCTTTCAGCGAAAACCCTTTCTTTGGGATAATTACCCCGTCAATGACCCAAAATGGTTGCAGCATCGCCTGCCCGTCTATACATTTACCGGTCGCCCCTGGCAACTGTCGCGGTGGTGCGGAGGTCATGCTGTTAACCCAATGATTCAGCCTTATCTCTCCATGATTCCATTAGCGACCCTGGCTGAGAGTTACCGACAAAAAGACCAGTTTATTGTCCACAGCGCATTCAAGTCCGCGCTGAAAAGCCTCTGTGGTAAAGATCTGGCTAAAGAAATTCACGACAATATCATTCAACTTGCCCATGAAGGTCGTAGCTCTTTTCTGCCGGGGACGGTGAAGCGTCTAAAAAGTACCTTCAGTCAGTTTACCAGGCCAGAAGAACAACGCTTTACCTCAGAAATACTGAGCTGGCTCAGGAGCATTGACCACCCTCCACATAACGCAGATGCACCACAATAGCTAATATGAACAGACAGGCATAGATGTATATAATCTAAACTACGTTTTTAATGCTGAACGCAAATGGACAGTGCTGTACAATGACAGAGAAAAACCCTAAAACCTCACTACCAGCCATTCACGTACCCGATGAAGCAAAAGTGCTGCTGGAAAAGCTGGCAAGCAAACCCGAAGATGATGTAATGAATGCAGAAGCTTTGCGCGTGGTACGTGCTATCTGGCCAAAGGCATTTCACGTCTCTGCTCCGCAGCCGTTGAAAATTGGTATTCATAAAGATATGGAAAACGCAGGTGTTGTACCTGCCCATATTATCAGTAAAGCCCTGCACTTTTTTACCACGCTGGACCGGTATCTGGAGACCATCAAGCCAAAAGCAACCCGGATTGATTTGAAAGGGCAGCCTGCCGGGCAAGTGAGATTAAGGGAGGCGGTGGATGCGGAAATCAAACTGTTTTCTCTGGATACTACCAGGCAGTCACCGCAGCGGACACGTGTCGTTGTGAAAAAGATGCGATTGCTCGCAGTCAACAAAGCGCCTTGACGCACTCAGGTAGCAGCATTGTTACCGAGCGAGACAATGCTCTGGCTACCCGTTGACATCCTCCCACCTGAGCCTCGAAATGCTGTTAAGTGGCGAATGAACGTCACCTAAGCAGCACAATCTTCGAGGCAAAGCTTCGCAATGCCTGCGGTTGTTTCCTCCATCAAGCTAATGCTCTGGAAGGGGTTGCCCCTGCGCTATTTGATAAAAGGGAGAATGCCCCCTGGCTGATGAAAGAAAAAACTGTTTAAAAAAGTGATTTGTATTTTTTAGGAACCTGTCGGACTTATGCTTTCGAGCATAAAATTCAGTAGGGCGAGTCAGAATTTTCGATCAATTTGTGCGAATAGTTGACCTGTTTAAGCAAGTTGACCGGAAATTCTGGCCGCACTTTCTCGCACTTTCTCGCACTTTCTCGCACTTTCTCGCACTTTCTCGCACTTTCTGGGTTTTAGGCCAAAATTGTCTTAAGTCCGACAGGCTCCTGGTGCTGTTAAGCGCTAATACCCATATAGTCTTCATTCCCGCGAAGGCGGGAATCTGCCAGAAAATGGACTCCCGCCTTCGCAGGAGTAACCAAAGTGATGGTTGTAGTATATTAACGCTTGTTTGCACTAGTGGTGCTAAGCCCTAATATCTATCCCTTTGAAAATGTGGTTTAATCCGCATCTCCAGTAAGACATAAGTAAGTGGCAGGGATGCAGTTGAACCAC
>NZ_JAVLSP010000107.1:0-11301 GCF_031528575.1 Candidatus Sororendozoicomonas aggregata | reverse complement strand
TTTTAGTGAATAGTGGTTCTATTTGCTAAAAATTTCCGACTTTTTAGACCAATTTGCTGCCACCGCAGTAGGGCAGTCTATTCTCGGACAGCCTCCTAGATAGGCAGAGTCGGGAGAAACGGAGAATAAAAGGTCGATTTCCAGCGACAAGCAGCCGCTATCCAACAAACAGGATCAGCCTTTTAAACCGGTTTAACACAGACTGCCATCAGAATGACTGTTAAAACAGCTTCTCAGACGATAGCAAAAAAAAGGGAGCCAGCAGCCCCCTTTCCTTATTATCAAGCCGATGGCAATTAAGCGTCAGCCTGACCTTTGTCTTCAGCAGGCGCTTCTTCAGCTACCGCGTCTTCTGCCTTTTCTTCAACAGCCTCTTCAACAGCATCAGTAACCAGCTCCTCTTCAGCACCAGTGCTGGCAGCAGCACGGCCTTCAATAACAACACTGGCAGCTGCTTTAATGTACAGCTGAATGGCACGGATCGCGTCGTCGTTACCCGGAATAACAATATCAACGCCTTCAGGGCTTGAGTTAGTATCTACGATACCAATGACAGGGATGCCCAGCTTGTTGGCTTCCTGAATAGCGATACGCTCATGCTCAACGTCAATGACAAACAGTGCGTCTGGCAGGCCACCCATGTCTTTGATACCACCAAGACCACGGTCCAGTTTTTCCAAATCACGGCCGCGCATCAACGCTTCTTTTTTAGTCAGCTTTTCAAAGGTACCGTTATCGCGCTGAGCTTCCAAATCACGCAGACGACGGATAGACTGACGAATCGTCTTGTAGTTCGTCAGCATCCCGCCTAACCAGCGGTGATCCACGTAAGGCATACCGCAGCGGGTAGCTTCTTCGCGGATGATCTTGCCTGCGGCGCGCTTAGTACCAACAAACAAAATTTTGTTCTTGTTTTCAGCAAGCTTCTTGATGAAAGACAGAGCGTTGTTGAACGCAGGAAGCGTGTGCTCCAGGTTGATGATATGAATCTTGTTGCGTGCGCCAAAGATGAACTTGTTCATCTTCGGGTTCCAGTAACGCGTCTGGTGTCCAAAGTGAACACCCGCCTTGAGCATGTCACGCATAGTGACTTGAGTCATGTATCTCTCCTGAGTGAGGGTTAAGCCTCCATATACCCCATGAACCCGACTCGCTGTTTGACAGAGAGCACCCAGAGCCATGTGACGATATATGTGAGTCTGTAGTGAACAATGTATGCCGGAAAATTGGCAATTGCGGCGCGCTTTATACCATATTTTTGCAAAAATACCAAACCTCACTATCATTTTCAGCCTGAATTCAACCATTGAATTGAGAGCAAAAAATGGCTTCTGAGAAAGAGCTGGCATCTTTAAATGTTAAAAGTTATGGGTATATTACCAATGCTTAATGCTGTACCAATGGGTCCACCCCTGCTACTTTAAGCCTTATCCTGTCAGCCTCACATTTTGGGCATCCACACTAGCCCGGATATTTCATAAACATGCTCCTGGCCTTGCTTGCTCCTTGCGGCTCTAAGGGCAGTTTATGAAATATCCGGGCTAGGAGCCTGCCGGACTTAAGACAATTTCGGCCTAAAATCCAGAAAGCGCGAGAAAGCGCGAGAAAGCGCGGCCAGAATGTCCGATTAATTTGCTTAAATAGGTCAACTATTCGCACAAATTGATCGAAAATTCTGACTCGCCCTACCGAATTTTATGCTCGAAAGCATAAGCCCGACAGGCTCCTAGAAAAGCAGGCGCAATTGTGGAGAATCCCCCTGCATCTGGGATAGAATGCCCCTAAATAACAGCTTGAAACATCACTACCCCCTCTCATTCGAATGCACAGACTTTATGAATATTCTTATTAAAACCCACGAAGAAATTGAAAAAATGCGCATTGCTGGCCGTCTGGCAGCTGAAGTACTGGAAATGATCGAACCCTACGTCAAGCCAGGCATATCCACCGGTGAACTTGATCGCATTTGCCATAATTTTATGGTTAATGAACAAAAAACCGTTCCGGCCCCATTGAACTATGGTGCAGCACCAGGGCGCCCGGGATTTCCTAAATCCATC
The DNA here is from genome assembly GCF_031528575.1 of Candidatus Sororendozoicomonas aggregata. Lineage (NCBI taxonomy): Bacteria > Pseudomonadati > Pseudomonadota > Gammaproteobacteria > Oceanospirillales > Endozoicomonadaceae > Candidatus Sororendozoicomonas > Candidatus Sororendozoicomonas aggregata. Next base: position 9,241 of record NZ_JAVLSP010000107.1, on the reverse strand, counting down.
TGCACCTCTATTAACCATGTTGTCTGCCACGGTATTCCCAGTGACAAAAAAATGCTCAAAAGCGGCGATATGATCAATATTGATATTACCGTGATTAAAGATGGCTACCACGGCGACACCAGCAAAATGTTCATGGTCGGCGATGTGCAACCTTTTAACCAGCGACTGGCCAAAGTGACTCAGGAGTGCATGTATAAAGGCATTGACCAGGTAAAACCCGGCGCGCGCCTGAGTGATATTGGCAGAGTTATTGCCCACCATGCCCACAACAATCACTACAGTGTTGTTGAAGAGTACTGTGGGCACGGCATTGGGCGAGGTTTCCATGAAGACCCTCAGGTTCTGCACTATGAAGGGTACGGCGATCGTAATGACTGCGAACTGAAAGAAGGCATGATCTTCACCATTGAACCGATGATCAATGCCGGTAAAAAAGGCACAAAACTCCTCAGTGATAACTGGACAGCTATCACCAAAGATCGCCGACCTTCTGCGCAATGGGAGCATACTATCCTTGTTACTGCTTCCGGGCGTGAGGTTTTGACGCTCAGAAAAGAAGAGCGAACCTGAAGCATCTACTACCATGCGTTTGACGTGTTCAGCCTGGATACGCCAAACAACCGCACCACTGATCAACCGATGCTGGAAGCCTGTCGGACTTAAGACAATTTCGGCCTAAAATCCAGGAAGCGCGAGAAAGCGCGGCCAGAATTTCCGATCAACTTGCTTAAATAGGTCAACTATTCGCGCAAATTAATCGAGAATTCTGACTCGCCCTACTGAATTTTATGCTCGAAAGCATAAGTCCGACAGGCTTCTATCGATAAAACCGTGTCGTCTTGTTTTAAGGCATAGACCGCCATAGTCATTACGGAAGCTGAAAAAGCCATTGATAAAACCTGTTTTGACGAACTAGTATAGAACCCCTTACGTATAAACGTACTAAAAACAAATGCAGCTACAGAATATCACTAACCTGTGTTATGGTAACTCTGTCGTTTTACAACAATAACAAGACCCGGACAGACCTGTGATATTCTGTCCATAGACTATAGCGAGTATGTCAAGATGTTTTCAGTCTCTTCAAAAAATGTACTCATTACCGGTGGCGCCCAGGGAATAGGACGGCTGTTTGCAGAAAAAACTCTGCTTGAAGGTGGCCAGGTGGTGATCTGGGATATCAATGAAGCCGCGATGAATAAAACAGCTACTGAACTAAGAAGCCGTGGTGGCTCTGTCAGCACCTACGTGGTGGATATAGCCAGTCCAGCGTCGATTAAACAAGCTGCTGACCAAACCCGTTCAGACATTGGTGATATCGATATCCTCTTTAATAATGCCGGCATTATAGTGGGCAAAGACTTTACCGACCACACCAGTGCAGACATAGAACGCACTCTGAATATCAACACAGCAGGCCCTATGCATGTTGCCAGCGCCTTTTTGCACGGCATGCTGAAAAATGGTGAAGCCCGCATTGTCAATATTGCCTCTGCCGCCGGTTTATTGCCCAATCCTAAAATGTCAGTGTATGCTGCCAGTAAATGGGCCGTCATTGGCTGGTCAGAATCCCTGCGACTGGAGATGGAGCGCGGTGGCCATGACGTAAAAGTGACCACAGTAACCCCCGGTTATATTGATACTGGCATGTTTGAGGGTGTCAAACCGCCTTTATTGGCACCCATTATTAAACCTGAAAAAATAGTTGATCTTGTTTGGGAGGGAATGAAAAAAGGAAAAGTCTATGTGCGCGCTCCCTGGGTTGTGGGTCTTTTGCCGTTTTTCCGGGGCATTCTGCCTGCGCGCGTCTTTGATTTTTTCTGCGGTAAACTGCTGCGTATTTATACAAGTATGGATCATTTTAAAGGACACGGCGCTTCACGGAAACAGCCGGGGACTCCGTCTTAATGCACGGAGATAGCCTTACCTAGGAGCCTGTCCGAGAATAGACTACCCTACTGCGGTTGCGATAAATTGGTCTGAAAATTCCTGCTTCTTCGTCAAATAGCCCCACTATTATCCTCAGAAGCAGAAATTTTTATCCTCAATTTCTCGTAATCCTCGCTACGGGCGCTATTCTCGGTCAGGCTCCTAGCAGGAAGTCAGGGCTACCTGCTTCAAAGCTTTACGGTTGGAACGCAGCCAGGAAGAAAAAATCTGTCAGTCAGCGAAACGGCTCTTTCAGCAGAAAATACTTGTCAGGCAGTGTTTATTACATCGAAGGCCAATGCAATAACGAGGGGCGACACGCTGCCTTGAATGATGTCAGCGCATAACAGCACGAGGCATAGAATAGTGTAGGGGTGTCCATGTTCAGTGCCTCAGATCATGATCTATTGCACACCAAAGCGCCGCTGAATTTTCTTATTTTTCAGAAAGAACCTCCGCTCATTACGTTCAGTTTTACCATAAATACGACGAATGACTTTTTTTCTCGTCAATAGGGCGTATGCACGCTTTTTTCTTGTGGATTTTTTTGAAAATTACCGTGAAGTATCTATATTTTTTAAATCTGATATAAAATAAAAATACCTCCCATTATGAATCACCTTTGCGTTTTGTTTGTCAATCTCGTGATATTATTCCTGGCTGACAGCGCCCTTTCTAACTCTCTAAAACCTGAGGGTGCCCTTGTAGCAAATTGCAATCACTACCCACTCACTCTCTCTCGAGACGTTGTTGGTGGCGGCGCTGTACCCGATGTCTCTCAAACCTCTTCCAACAAAAAAGCAATGCGCCGCCGGGGTTCATCAAACCTGCTGAACGCCTGCTATGATAACTCTCCATTACAGTTTTCTCATGTTTTCCTGGACACAGATTTAAAATACCCGTTGACGGCTATTCCCTTTCAATTTGAAACAGAGCACACGAAAACCACACTCTTTGTGCCAGAACACTCCATTGCACACCTTTTACTTGAACAGTATGCAAATACAAAAATCCATCAGCTCAAACAGCAATTAACAGAGGCGCTTAAGACTTCGTACCACTATCAGTTAAAACAGTTAGGCAGCATTGCAAAGGATTACGACTATTACCATGAAGGGTGGCCTTTCTTTATTCAGGACTCCCTGCCAAAACTGCCCGAAGCAAACCGACAAGCACTACTGAGACAACAAAAATCCCTGTATGAAGTCTTATCCTACCATGTGGAGCGTGAATACCATCCTGAGAAATCCCATGTCCCGGCTTTGCCTCATCCTGACTATGACACTTTTTATCGTTACCCACTGATTACGCTTTTTGAAAAGGTATTGGACTTATTCACGCTCAGTCCTTACCGAAACGCATACGTCTCTGAAGTTATATACGCCTTAATGAAACACGCCCTGGCACACAGCCAGCAATACAAACCAACCTTAAGCGAGCATTTCGTATGCAATATATTACTGAGAACAAGGCAGACAAACGAGCAAAGACCTCCCTATCATGGGCAAACCTTTAGCAGTTGGAAACACTTTAGACGGGCAAAAAAACAAGTACAAGCACTCATCAACCATGAATATACCGTGGAAAAAGCCGTTGAAGCCCCTGCTTTATCATCGGGTCGGTGGAGTAACGCCAAGGCGTGGTTGAAAGGTGCTATCGTATCAATTATCCCCACAGGCATATTCGCAAGGCATGTTCGCCCAATAAACTGTCATTCAGATGAATTTACATGCACGTCAAAAGATGAATGCCTTAAAAGCAACCGTGTTTGTGATGGGCAACGGGACTGCTCAGACTGGTCTGATGAGACAGTAGACGCCTGCAAGAAGCATTGTGGCAACGCACGTTTTAGTTGTAAGGAGATATCACAATGCATCGATGCCAATAGAAAGTGCGACACCTTCCACGACTGCATAGATGGCTCTGACGAAACAAACTGTGCCACTTGCCAGGAAGGAATGACAAAGTGCCCCGATAAAAGTCACTGTATGACCAATGAGCAATTTTGTGATGGTGTGGAAAACTGTGACGATGGTAGCGATGAAAGCCCTACAGTCTGCGAGCGCCGGTTTATGCAACAAGTAGATGCACTGCAATTTTGTCCAAAAGGCACACCCGGCCCCCGATGCCTTGAAGAGACACGGCGCGTGTTGTGTGACGGCGAATACCGGCCAACCACAGAGCAAGTCATGCAACGGTTTGGGTTTGAAAAAAAAGCCTGTCAGGATTTGACCACTAGAACTAACTACGGCACTCACGCTTGCTGCCTTTTTGATTATGATACCACCACCTACGACAGCGTGCATACTAACCAGTGTATTGATGGCGTTAATGTATGCGATGGAAAAGATGATGGTATTACAGGACAGCTCGATGAACAGCCACAACTTTGCCATGACCCCCGGTTTCATCAAGCAACCGTTACTAAGTGTTTTCTGCGATGCGCTGGCACAGGCACCTGTATTCCCGAAAGCAAAATGTGTGATGGCAAAAAAGACTGTCGTTTTCATGGAGAGGATGAGCTTTCACCCCACTGTGTCACCAATGATAATAACGTCTATCTTAACAAAGCCTGTAGATCCGACCCGACGGCTTTTCATTGTGGTGGGGGTGGGTACTGTGTCAGCAAGGTGTTAATGTGTGATGGTCATGCTAATTGCCCTAATCACGCTGATGAAATCGGTATGCGCTGTACCCGACATACTATCGATATTTATCTCCACCAGGCTTGCGGGAATGAACCAGCCACAAACACAAGCGCTTGTCATGAGCGTGTCCGGCAAGATGCCTGTAATTTGCTACCAGCCCGAAATCACGGTGCGGAGGCGTCAGCGCCAACACCGACACTGGAATCAACAACACCTGAAATATCGCCCCTTGATGCGTCTTCTGGAATGGCCAATAAAATGAGTTTTGCGCCAACAATGACACAAATAGAACACAGCCCTTCATTACCTGTTCAGCAGCGAGTCACTGAACAAACAGTTCACGCGGAAGGCTATTCATTCAGCGCAACACTGGGGATAGCCATTCCAGTATCAGCAGTCATTGGAGGAATTGTCACAGGAGGGGCATGCTACATCCATTTCCGTCGTTTTAAAAAGGCGTTTCCTGATTATGAACACCAGAAATTAGGTAAAGCCTCAACAGTTGCGGAAGATAATACTGAAATGGAAGAGGGTATTGTCGAGGCAGCTGGTTTTTCGGTCACCAATCAGAGGAATTGATGACGAATATTGAACAGATCAGCGTTACAGGTATCCTGCCATTTTTTCCTGTGACAGTCATCAACGTTGCCTGTCGCCATCAGCCACGTTAAAAACCCACCTCCCCCAAAGGTGACATCACTGCCAGATACTTGAGTTGTAATCGTTTTTTCTAATGAGCTACTATTGTCCTATATTTAGAAACAAGCCTTCATTTATACGTCAATGGTTGTTTATAGCGGCAGACAACTAAATACCTTTTTAGGACTTTTGGTACTGGACATAGCAATCAGTGCGGTCTTAACTAAATGTAAGCCACCGCCTCTGGCGGTGTGACTCGAACAGATGGTTCCATAAGGAGTAGCTCCCAAGAGTAGTCGGGTTCTTAAATATCCCTGAATATTGTTGATATTTTCAGAGAGTCAGCTTGGTAAAAATGTCCGCAATATTGTTAGTTATAATGGGCAGTAGGAGTATATTATGCGTATGAATTTTACCTTACACGCCATAAAGAGTATGACAAAAAAATCATTTGTTTTTTTTACTCTAGTATTGAGCTTATCTATCATAGATAACGCATATAGCAGGAATACCTATCTTTATATTGGGAATAAAATACCACCAGGTGACGTATCTTACTCAAAAAAAGGCTATACAGTTGTAGCCGATGGCAAGGGTGCCTGCATGGGTAAAAAGCGTCCCGCTCCACACACCGTCACTTATGAAGAAAATGCCTTTAGTCGTATATCTATAGATTATTCAGTTTCTCACTGGTGTGCATTCAAGGACAGCACGCAGAATTTTAAAGTGATAAACAATGATACAGGGAAAGTTGATGGCAGGTTCGCATGGAGAAAGCCACTTGGGGGTACTCCTTATATAAAAATGATAAATAATCTTAACAGATTTATGGTGGATGTAACGCTAATACAGGATCAGCCCAACGCATTGAATCTCTGTTGTCTGCATCATAAATCTTGATAAACCAATGCCTTTGTCAGTGTGCCGAATGTTTCTGTCATAAGGGTGTTCCGGGTAGAAGAGTGTCTTCCTTTGAATCGGCAGATTTTTATGGAGGCCTCAATGAGAGAATGGTAAAGTCAGGCTCGCGTAAAGTATTGTCCTGAATTCATCCGTTGGCCGCTATTAATTTATTGGAAGCTCAGTTGCTCAAGGAGAAAGCGGTTCTCAACTGCAAACCCTGAGGGGGAGCGAAGTATACAGTACCTATTCAGCAAAAATTGCCGCGCGATCTGATTGCGTCGCATCTTTTGTATTGTTCTGAGTATTTTTAGTCGTACTAGGAGTATATTATGTGTATGAGGTCTACCTTAAACGCAATAAAGGGCGGGACAAAAAAATCCTTTGTTTTTTTTACTCTAGTCTTGAATTTATCCATCATGGGTAACGCTTATAGTAAAGATTCCTATATTTATGTTGAAAATAAAATACCCCCAGGTGACATATTTTACTCAAAGAAGGGCTATACAGTTGAGGCCGCTGGCAAGGGTCCTTGTATGTATGGAGTGTATAGTCCCGCTTTACACACGGCCACTTATGAAGAAGGTGCCTATGGTCGTGTAGGTATACATTATTCCTCAAAAGGGGGGTGTGCGGTCAGGGACAGCACGCAGAATTTTAAAGTGATAAATAATGATACAGGAAAGGTTGCTGGCATGTTTACATGGGAAAAGCTGGCAGGGAATACTCCGTTTATAAAAATGATAAATAATCCTACCGGATTTATGATGGATGTAACGTTAGATGAGGATGAACCCAATGTTTTGAATATTAGGTGCCTCCCTAAATTTCCTTAATTAAGTACTGGTAAACCACCGTCTCTGACGCTTTGGCTCTTAAGAGGCTGCCATAAGGCATCCCGGGTAGCACAGTAGCTGTCTTTTAACCGGCAGATTTTTTATGGTGGTCTAGCCCGGATATTTCATAAACATGCTCCTGGCCTTGCTTGCTCCTTGCGGCTCTAAGGGCAGTTTATGAAATATCCGGGCCAGGAGCCTGACCGAGAATAGACTGCCCTACTGCGGTTGCGATAAATTGGTCTAAAAATTCCTGTTCCTTCATCAGATAGCCCCGCTATTCTCCTCAGAAGCAGAAATTTTATCCTCCATTTCTCGCAATCCTCGCTAAGGGCGCTATTCTCGGTCAGGCTCCTGGATGGTACCATCTGCTCTGCGGGTGGTTTTGATCAGGGTGCCCATGGGCGACACTTGGGGATAGTTGGATTCTTGAATATCACTGATGCTCTCTCATGGAACCAGTTTTACAAAACGATCCGCTGTAAGTACATGACCATTTGCTTTTCAAGTTGGCCTACAGGCCTTGCAAGGCCTGCCAGCAAGAAAATATATGTTTTCATTTGGTCATGTACTTATTGTCAGTCGTAATGGGTAGAGGGAGTCGATTATGTGTATGAAGTCTACCTTACATACCAGAAAGTTCATGGTGAGCAAATTTTTTTTTACTTTAGTCTTGAGCTTATTCATCATGGGTAACGCTTACAGTAAAAATTCTTATATCTATATTAAAAATAAAATACCGCCAGGTGATGTTTTTTACTCAAAAAAAGGTTATACAGTTGAGGCCTATGGCGAGGGTGCCTGCATGTACGGAGTGTATAATCCCGCTTCGCACACTGCTACTTATGAAGAAAAAAACCACGGTCGTGTAGGAATACATTATGCTGCTTCAGACAAGTGTGCATTCGAGTACAGCACGCAGGTTTTTAAAGTGACAAACAATGATACAGGAAATGTTGTTGGCATATTTCAATGGAGAAAGAAGGTAGGGAACAGGCCCTATATAAAAATGATAAATAACCCTGACAGATTTATGATGGATGCAACGCTTCGAGGGAATCAGCCCAACGAATTAAATGTCAGGTGTCTGCCCAAATGAATTTTGGTGAACCTTGCTTCTGTCGGTGTGACTCGAATCGTTTCTCCCATAGGGTTTCATTAGGAGAATGGCTTTCTTTGAACCGCAGGTTCCTATGGAGGAGATAATGAGAGAATGGTAAAGTCAGGCTTACACAAAGCATTATCCTGACGTCTGTAGTTGGCGCTTTTAATTTACTGGAATCAGAGTTTCTCAAGGAGAAGATGGTATTTGCGGTTGGTTATGATCAGGATGTTCATGGGATGTATCTGGAGATAGTTGGGTTATTGAATAAGTACATGACCAAATGAAAACATATATTTTCTTGCTGGCAGGCCTTGCAAGACCTGTAGACCAACTTGAAAAGCAAATGGTCATGTACTTAATAGTTAGCAGGAATACATTATGTGTATGAAGTTTATATTACATGCCAGAAAGTGTATAACGAAAAAGTCGTTTATTTTTTTGACTGTAGTTTTTAATTTATCCATCATGGGTAACGCTTATAGTATAAATTCTTTTATTTATATTAAAAATAAAATACCACCAGGAGACATATATTACTCAAAAAAAGGCTATACAGTTGTAGCTGATGGTAAGGGTCTGTGCATGTACGGAGTGTATAATCCCGCTTCACACACTGCCTCTTATGAAAAAAGCAGCTATGGGCGTGTAGGTATACATTATTCTGCTAAATGGAAGTGTGGATTCATGGACAGCAGGCAGAATTTTAAAGTGATAAACAATGATAGAGGGAAAGTTGCTGGCACTTTTGAATGGGCAAAGCCGTTTTGGCGTATTCCGCATATAAATATGATAAATAATCCTGGCAGATTTATGAAGGAGGTAACGGAGCGAAGTGATGAGCCTGACGCATTGAATCTCAGTTGTAAGCATAGATAAATCTTGTTAACCCACCGCCTTTGGCGGTGTGACTCGAATGATTCTTCTGCATCCCGGGCCAGGAAGACGAGAGGGTACACCCTCTGGACACAATTAAATGACCAGGGATTAGTAATACTCCCTATCATTAGCTGCTTCCGTTTTTTATGCTGGCCTTGCCAAATCATAGGGTATAGCGCCAGACTTTTCAGTGTGTTCCCGGCAGTTTTGACGCTAGGAGCCTGACCGAGAATAGCGCCCGTAGCGAGGATTACGAGAAATTGAGGATAAAAATTTCTGCTTCTGAGGATAATAGTGGGGCTATTTGA
>NZ_JAVLSP010000106.1:0-11302 GCF_031528575.1 Candidatus Sororendozoicomonas aggregata | reverse complement strand
GAAAACAGGCGACAGAGAACGCGGGGGAAGAGGCGGACTATATGACCATCGCCCAACCTTTTATTGATCAACTCAACAGCATCAACCCGGAGGCCAGCGTGTGAGAAAAGCCATAACACGGTATGTCTGGAATCTGCTGATTGCCATTGACCAGCTAGTCAATACGTTACTGGCCGGTCATCCTGACGAAACCATCAGCAGTCGGGCGGCCAAGGCTAACCGCCAGGGCAAACGCTGGGGCTGTGTGCTGTGCAGACTGCTGGATGTGGTAGACCCGGATCACTGTGAAAAGTCTATCGAAGTTGACGAAGGTGATAGGCGCTAAGCAAAGCAGTAAGACAAACCTTGATAAATGAGCAGTACTCCAAAGCCTTCATCCGAAGGCTTTTTTATGTCCGCTTTCCAAACCCGTAATAAGGAGAAAACTATGGCCTCAGATTTTTTACATGGCGTCGAAGTCGTCGAAATCGACGGTGGCACACGCCCAATCCGAACGGTGAAAAGTTCGGTGATTGGCTTGATTGGAACAGCACCTAATGCGGATGCCGTGAAGTTTCCCCTGAATACACCGGTACTGATTGCGGGTAATCGGGCAGAAGCCGCTGCCCTGGGCGATGGTGGCACCTTGCCTGCCAGTATTGATGGTATCTTTGATCAGGCCGGGGCCGTGGTTGTCGTGGTGCGTGTGCGGCAAGATGCTGACGACGATGAAACCTTGTCCAATGTCGTTGGCGGTGTCACCGCTGGCGGTGATTATGAAGGTGTCCATGCCCTGCTGGGAGCCAAGAGTGTTGTCGGTGCGCAACCGCGTATTCTCTGCGCGCCTGGCTTCAGTCACCAGCAACCTGTCGCTGCTGAGCTGGTGGTGATCGCTGAGAAGCTGCGAGCAGTGGCTATTATCGACGGACCTAATACCACCGACGATGCCGCCAAGACGTATGCCGGAAACTTTGGCTCCCACCGTGCTTACCTGGTAGACCCTTGGGTGAAGATCTGGGATACCCAGCTCAATGCTGAAACGGTACAGCCAGCTTCTGCCCGTGTCGCTGGCATGATTGCCCGCTCTGATAATGACCGTGGCTTTTGGTGGTCCCCATCCAATACTGAAATGCTGGGGATTATTGGCACGGCTCGCCCGGTTGATTTTACTCTCGGTGACGTCAATGCCCGGGCTAACCTGCTGAACGAAAGCAATGTCAGCACGATTATCCGTGAGAATGGTTTCCGGCTATGGGGCAACCGCACCCTGGGCGCTGACCCAAAATGGGCGTTCCTTTCTGTACGTCGTACGGCAGATATTATTCAGGACAGCATCCAGCGCGCGCACCTTTGGGCAGTGGATCGGAATATCACCGCCACCTATGTTGAAAGCGTCACCGATGGCGTCAACGCTTACCTGCGTGAGCTTAAAGCACTGGGTGCCATTGCTGGTGGCTCGTGCTGGGCAGATAAAGACCTGAATACAAAAGAAGCGATCCAGGCGGGCAGAGTGTATTTTGATTTCGACTTTGGCCCCTACAGCCCAGCGGAGCGACTCACCTTCCGCAGTCATTTAAACAATGATTACCTGGAGGAAATTGTCTGATGATTAAAGACATTCTGACCAATATGAATATGTACTTTGACGGCAATAATTTTGTCGGTGAAGTACAGGAGCTGACACCGCCAAAGGTGACGCCAAAGTTCAGGGAGTACATGGCCGGTGGTATGGGAGCGGCGGTGGATATTCCCACCGGCGAAGTGGAGAAGCTGGAAAGCAGCTTTACGCTGAACAGTGTCAGTAAGGTGGTATTGAAGCAACTGAAGGTCGTGCCTGGTAGCACAGTGCCCTTTGAGTTCCGTGGGGCAACCGTTAGTCAGGATGGAACCAAGGGCAAGGTCGTTGTCACCCAGCGGGGATTAATCAAAGAAACCGATTATGGTAGCTGGAAGCCCGGCGATGATACCAGCCTGAAAATTGGCATGACGTTAGATTACTACCGCCTGAGCATTGATGATGAAGTTATCCATGAAATCGACCCGGTGAACTTTGTTTGTGTCATCGACGGGGTGGATCAGACTAAAGAGCTGCGCTCAGCACTGGGGATTTAAAAACAGCGGAAAAAACAGCAGAAAAACAAAAACCCGATCGCGCCCAACAATCGGGTTTTTTAATCCATCCCTTATCCCATCAGACACCAAAGGAATGAATATGAAAAATAATAGCAGGGTTGTCTTTGTCTCGCGCTGGCTAAGAGGAATCAAAATGGACGCGTCAAGCAGCCCGTATTTAAGGTTTTCCGTGGGTACAACTCTTCTGATCTATGGTCTATCCCGATTGATTGAGGTGCTGAGCGGTACCGGCGCATTCAGTTAAACCATCATCTTTAGTAAAGGTATATGGAAAAATGACGTCAAAAGGCGCAGACAGAGCCGGACTTATTTTAAGTCTTGGCGTGGCAATGGCAGCCATTAGCGCGGCTAGCTCTTTGCTTGCGTGAGTCAGTACAGAATAAACAAAAGGATGAGCCCATCATGTCCCAGAAAGAAGCGTTTAAACTGAACTACCCCATTGAAGTCGATAGCATTGAAACTGATACGCTGCACTTGCGCAGAATTACCGTGACTGACCTGGAAGCCCAACAGGTAGAAAAAACCGAGTTGGGTAAAAGTATTCTACTCGTGTCGAGGATCTCCGGGGTATCCCCTGCCGCTATCCGAACAATGGACGCCGCGGATTTTAATAAACTGGCTGATAAGGTGGTGGGTTTTTTGGAATAAACCCGAAAGAGTTCCGGCCTGTGATGGCAAACCTGGCTGTAATCTTTCACTGGTCATTGTCGGATATGAAAACAATGCCTCTGGAGGAGTTAGCTGCCTACCACAAGCTGGCGCTGGAACGGGCAAAGGTCAAAAGCGGCTGATAGAAGTGGGACCGCCGGTTTCGGTGTGTCCAATGTCGTTCAGGTTGGCATCGATCAGGAGCGTAAAGCCGGAGCCGAACAGGTAAAGGGCCGGGCCGAGCGCAATAAACAGTACATCTCCCTGTTTCAGGCCATAGAGCATGAGCCAGCCCGCTACAAACTGAAATAAGCCCCACATAATACTAACCGCCATATAACCCCCTTCGCTTAGTCACTTATTATAAGGTAATTATAGCATGGCAGACACTCGCCTTTCGTTGATCATTGAGGCGGTGGACAAGGTGACCGCGCCCCTGCGTAAGGTTGCCAGCACCACCGATAAGTTCTCCAACAGCCTCAAGCAGCAACAAAACCAGTTGAGCAAGCTCAATGGGCATAAAAAGAATATCGATGCGCTAGGTGCCCTGAATAAAAAGCTCGGCAGTACTGCGGCTGAGCTGGATCAGGCGCGGCGGAAAACGTCGCGACTGGGTAAAGCATTAGCAAGTGCGGACAAGCCCACCAAAAAACTACAGAAAGAGTTTGAGCGTTCCCAGCGGGTGACAAAAAGACTGGCTGCTACGCATAACAACCTGCGGCAGGAAGCCCGGAGTATGCGAAGCCAGCTAAGGGACGCAGGCACCGATACCCGTAAGCTAGGACAAGCCAGTAATGAGGCAGCCAGTAAAATCAAGCGGCTTGAGCAAAGCATGGCGGCTGCCAAACAAAAAGCGCAGGCGCTGAACCAGGCGACTCGCATTTACGAAAGGGGTATACAACGGGCGGCTAATATTTCGTTTATCAGTGAGGCCACTGCCAGGGTAGGTCAAAGCTTCACACGGGTACTGCAGGAGCCTTTGCGCCAGGCTATTAGCTTTGAATCCGCCATGGCAGACGTACGCAAGGTAGTAAACTTCGAGTCGCCTGAACAGTTGAAAGCGTTTGGCGACCACCTCAAGGAAATGAGTAAAACCATCCCCATCGCCAAAGAAGGGCTGGCAGAAATAGCCGCGGCCGGTGGTCAGTTAGGCGTAGAGCAGGCATCACTGCCCGCCTTTGTGGAAACCGTTGCCAAGATGTCTACAGCATTCGATATGCTGCCGGAAGAAGCCGGCGATGCCATGGCAAAGCTGGCTAATGTTTACCAGATTCCCATTGATCAAGTTGAAAAGCTGGGCGATGTCATTAATCACCTGTCTGATAATACGGCGGCCAAGGCACGGGATATTGTTCCGGCTCTTCAGCGTATTGGTGGCACAGCCAAAACCTTCGGGCTTTCAGCACGGGAAGCCACGGCGCTGGTGGATGCCTTTATTGCCTTGGGTAAACCGCCAGAAGTGGCAGCCACAGCCATCAATGCCTTATTGATCAAACTGCAAACCGCAGAAAAGCAAGGTTCCAAATTTCAGGATGCCCTGGCAGAGCTGGGCTATTCAGCCAGCGACTTGACCGCGGCCATTGGCGACGATGCCCAAGGTTCGTTAAATGAATTTCTTGAGACACTGGCAAGCCTGGATAACCAGTCACGGGCAGGCGTGCTTGCCAATCTATTTGGTACTGAGTATGCCGATGATATCTCATTACTCACCGGCAGTATTGAACAATACCAGAAGGCAGTTCAACTGTTGGGTGATGAGACCGACTTTGTTGGCAGTATGCAGCGTGAATTTGAAAACCGGTCAAACACCACCGGCAATAGGCTGAAGTTGATGGATCAGCGCTGGCGGGATTTGCAGGATCGAATTGGACAAGCGCTGTTGCCTGTGCTTGAAAAGCTGATTCCTAAAATCGAAAGTTTTATTGATAGCCTGAATAAGTTCGTGGAAACAAGTCCGAGCCTGACGACGGGTATCGTTGGCTTGATTGGTGGGATTGGTGTTATCGCCCTGATTGCCGCTCCAGTAATTACCGCCATTGCCGCATTGACTGGTGCCATTGCCATGATGGGACTAAGTGCCCGTAAAGCCAAAATTAACATGGGTGGCGGGTTCTCTGGTGGCAGCTTCGGCGATGATGAGAACCCGAAAAAGAAAGGCCGCGGGCGGCGGCTTGCACGTGGCTTGGGTATTGTGGGCACAGGCATTGGCGCGCTAAGCATTGGCTCAACCCTGATGGATGACAAAATGACCGCTGGGCAGAAAGCCGCTGACATTAGCGCCACAGTCGGTGGTATTGGCGGCGCTATAGCAGGCGCAAAGTTAGGTGCCATATTGGGATCAGTGGTACCTGGGCTTGGCACAGTGGTTGGTGGCATCGCTGGCAGTATTGCGGGCGGCATAGGGGGGGATTGGCTTGGCTCAACGCTCGGCAGTTTGTTCTCAGACTCTGAAGATAAACCTGAGTCACCAGAAAAGGCTTCATCCGTCAAAGCCGCCGCGGCGGTCACCGCCGCGCTGGTAGCCGCGCCCGCGGTCGCCATGCCCGCGCCCATTACACAACAACAAACCACTATCGAGCGCGTTCAGATTCATCAACAGCCGGGTGAAGACGCTGAAGCGCTGGCTGAAAAGGTCATGGAAAAAATAAACGACCAACAGCGCTACAGACAGCAAGGAGTCCAGCACGATGAGTGATACCCTGATGACCCTTGGACAATACCGCTTCAGTATCAATACCGCTGCCTATCAAACCTTGCGACGCGCCAGTCGTTACCGGTGGCAGGCACAGCAACGGATAGGCAGAAAACCTGCCTGGCAGTTCACGGGACCAGATGCTGATACGATGACCCTTGAGGGACTTATTCTGCCCCATTACCAAGGCGGCTTACTTCAGATTCATTCCCTGCGGGGCGAAGCGGGCAGGGGTGAGCCATTGCTGATGACCGATGGCTTGGGCAACGCCTGGGGGAAATGGTGCGTGACTGAATTACGGGAAACCCAAACAGACTTGATGAGCAACGGTGCCCCCCGGCATATTCGTTTCCAGGTGTCGCTGGTGGAATATGGCGAAGACAAGCCCGACCGGTTCACAACCGTGGGTAGTGTTCAACCGATTCGGGGGAATGTCGTGTAATTCGTCGCAATGATAGCAAAAAATGCTATCATTAATCTATGAATAGTAAACACCGGAAAACCTTCGAGGCACTGTTTTCAGAACCCGTTAATGGCAATCTGGAGTGGCGCAAAATCGAGGCATTGTTTCTGGCGTTAGGGGCGGAGCGTACTGAGCGAGCAGGCTCAGCCGTCAGTTTTGTATTAAATGGTATACGAGCTGACTTCCACCGCCCTCACCCAGACAAAGCCGCGTTGCGTTACCGGGTAAAAGATGCCCGGCGGTTTCTTGAACTGGCAGGAATTACACTATGAACAAAATGAAATACAAAGGGTACTTTGCCCGCATCGAGTTTGATGACGAGGATCGTATTTTTGTCGGCCATCTGGCAGGTATTCAGGATATCGTCGGCTTTCATGGTTCTACGGTTGATGAACTTGAGCAAGCCTTTCATGAAGCTGTGGATAACTACATCGCCATTAGCGAAGAAACTGGACGCCCCGCACAAAAACCATGCTCTGGTAAGCTGTTGTTGCGAGTACCGCCAGAGGTTCATGCGGCGGTGATGGTCGCTGCCGAGGTGAACGGAAAAAGCATTAACCAGTGGGCTACCGATATTTTGAGTCATGCGGCTCAGAGTTGATAGCGAAAATCTTTAACAAATAATTGACAGGCATTTTCGTTCAGAACTATGATGAAACTGCGCTGGCAAAATCCAGTGCCGGGATTGGAACCCCGAAAACATCAGCGGCGCACAAGTCGCCCACGCAATGCGGCTTTTTTTGTGCGTAGCGCCCGCGCTTACCTGTTTTATGGTGGGTCGGGTGGGGCAGCCTTTGGGCTGGCCGGTTCCCGTTGATGCCGGTAGTTCCAACCCCGCCCGATCCGCCTCCCCATGAGCTTGGAACCTCTGTGAGGCGGTTAACATAACCTAATCAACGGAGGCTCGTCATGACTGACGACAATAACAATAAACCCTCCCTGAAGCGGCAGCTCATTAGCTCCGCCGCGATGGAGACATTGAGTGTCAACACGCTCGCCATCCACGGTCTGGCTACCCTGCTCCAGAACAGTCTGGATACGGATAGCGACCACGCCGTTCAACTGCCCCAGCAGTACCTCGCCAGCGAGCCACCGCCATTGTCTGCCTGAACCGGCAGACCGAAAGCGATGTAGAGGAACTGGTGGCAACCGCCCATACCCTGAGCCAGCTAAAGCCAACGCGCGTTTAGACGAGACACGTTAATGGCAGGAGGCCAATACATGAATAACGCGATGCAAATGGTAGAGCTGTTTAATAGTCCTGTCAGAATTGATCAGGACGGCATGGTAAGTCTGACCGATATGTGGAAGGCGAGTGGTTCAGCAAAAAACAATCGGCCTAATTACTTTTTGGAAAATGATAAAACATCGGCATTTATAGATGTTTTGAGTAAAGCCGGAAATCCGGCCTTTAGAAAAACCAGAGGAAAGCATGGTGGCACATGGGGCGATAAGCTCCTTGCCTACAAATACGCTGCCTGGATCGACCCGGAATTTGAGGTGGGGGTTTACCGAGTCCTCGACAAATTCTTCTCCGGCGAGCTGGTGGAAACCATCAACCCGTTTCAGGCACTGCACGACCATGTGCTGCAGGTGAAAGTCTCCGAACAAATCGGCAGCTTTCACGGGCAAGGCCTGGCAAAACGCCGCTGGGATAAAAAGCGGCTGGAGCAACAAACCAACGAGCTGAGAAAACGCTACCAGTTGGAACTGACCTTCAATGCCAGGCTGCTGGTTTAACCAGCGCCACTCACGCATTCATCATAACAGGGGCTAACCACCCCTTTTTTTATGCCCAAAGGAATACCGTATGAAATACCGAACCCGTGACGGTGATATGTTGGATCAGATTTGCCTGGCACATTATGGGCGGGTGGATGTTATCGAAAAGGTGTTGGAAGCGAACCCCAGCCTGGCAGAAGCGGGTCCGGTATTGCGGGCAGGTCTTATTATTAACCTGCCTGAGATTTCATTGCCCGGGCCTACCACTGACATCAACCTCTGGGACTAACCTGTGCAACCTGTCTTCACCTTAACCGCTGATCGCCAAGACATAACCCAAGCCATTCGGGAGCGCTTAATCTCCCTGAAAGTCACCGACGAGAGTGGCATTCAATCCGATACTTTGGAAATCCGCCTCGATGACCGTGACCGCTCCATCCGTTTACCGAGAACCGGTGCCGAACTCAGCTTACATATGGGTTATGATCACCAGCTAACGGACATTGGCCTGTTTGTCGTTGATGAGCTGGTGGCAGAAGGCCCGCCTGATACCCTGATTATCAGGGCACGTGCCGCCGACTTTCGACAAAGCCTCAAGGCGCGAAAATCCCGAAGCTGGGATGCCGTCACCTTGGGTGATATTGTTGCCACCATTGCCAGCGAGCACGAATTAACGCCCAGGATTCCCGATGAGCTAAAGACAAAAGTCATTGCCCATATCGACCAGACCGACGAGTCAGACCTCCATTTCCTCACCCGGCTTTCAAAACAGTACGACGCCATCAGCTCAATCAAGCAGGGACACCTTATCTTTACGGAGCGCGGCAAGGGCAGAAAAGTCAGTGGGCCACCCTTGCCCGCTATTGCCCTGAAGCCTGAAGGGCTGAGCCGTTACCGTTTTGCTATGGCAGACCGGGGTAAATATGTTGCCGCCATTGCCCACTGGTACAATAACGAAACAGCCCAGAAAATACCCGTAAGAGTGGGTCAATCGGAAGGCCAGCCTGTTTACGCCTTGCGCGGCAACCAGCCTGACGAAGAAGCGGCAAAAACTGCCGCCCGGGCCAAACTTGATGCCTTAGCGCGGGGCACCGTCACCGGCCAGCTAACCTTACCGGGCAACCCGACCATAAAAGCCGAAAGCCCATTAAGCCTAACGGGATTTCGTGAAGGCATCGACGGTGACTGGGTCGTCACCCGTGTCGAACACAACCTGGGCAAAAGTGGCTTTAAAACGATCGCTACCATTGAATCACTTAAAAAGTGAATCGCGCGCCACGGCTACCAGTTCAAAAATTTGCCGCTATCCATTCCCAATGACTCACGAATATCAGTGTAACCATAGTTCAACAGAGGGGAGTCCGGGTGAACCTCCTGGCGAATATAGTTGTGGCCAAAAAAAAATAGCCAGGCAATCAGTCTTGACGCTTTAAGCATGCCGAACCGTTCCAGCTCATGCCTTACTTTCTGAATATGCTCAATGGCCGTGCTGGTGCTGAACCCTAAAAGCCATCCGATCTGCTCATAAGTCGCCCCAATCATAAACAGGTAGCCACACTGCTGTTGGCGGGCTGACATCTGCTGAGCCATCAAGCCATTCAGCGGTGGGTCAGGATTCAGGCAGCTCGATAAAACGAAAGGTTCCGGTGCCAACTGCCGCTGAGCGTCTGTCCGAATATCATTGAAGTCGGTGGTCAGACAGGCAGATTTATCCGTCACAAACTGTTTAATCACACGCCGCTGATAAATCTCCCGCCATAGCTCGAAGCTATTGAGCTGCCCCATCCCTTCACGCCTTAAAATAGCCTTACACCGTTTGGCATATTCTTTAACACTCTCAACAGACACCCCATCATCTCGGCCACTTGTTCGGATGTCGCCCCTAGCAAACGGTACAAATACAGGCACTGAAATTGGCGTCCAGAAAACTTGCTGGCAAAAGAGTTATCAAGATCAGGGTTTCCAGAAATGTAACGGCGTAACATTCCACATACTCCGTGTTACTACTGAACAATTATTGACCGATTAAACAAGAATCTGATTAATTTATGGGCGATTTGATCAAAAAAACAACAAAACAACCCTAATAATTTGGGACTACCCAGTCTTTTTTATCGCTGTTAAAGTAACCCCTGAAAAGCAATAAGTAACACCAAGGAAGTACAAAAAGATGTATCGACTCAAAAATAAAGTGGCGCTGATCACGGGCGCTGACAAGGGCATTGGCCGAGCCATCGCTGAGCTGTTTGTTAAAGAGCGGGCCACTGTTATTTTAACGGATATCCACCCGGAAATTGAGCCATGTGAGGGGACTGAATACCTGCCGTTGAATGTCAGTCAGGAGAGTGACTGGCGAGATGTCACGCAGCGCATTCAGGAAAAATACGGCAAGCTGGATATTTTGGTGAATAATGCGGGCATCACTGATCTGCCCTTCTGCAAAGGAAAGTTTCAAGACCCGGAAACCTTCGACATGGAATGCTGGGATGAGGTCCATAACATTAACCTGAAAGGTGTTGCCCTGGGCTGTAAATATGCCATCGGCCTGATGAAGTCATCACCAGCCGCCAGCATCATCAACATCTCATCCATTGCTGGCAAGGTTGGCCTGCCCGGAACCGTGGCCTACTCATCGAGCAAAGCCGCTGTCCGCAACCACACCAAATCCGTTGCCGTCCACTGCGCGGAAAAAGGCTACAACATCCGCTGCAACAGCCTCCACCCCGGAGCCATCATCACCGACATCTGGAAGCCCCTAATGGCAGGTGGCCCGGAGCGACAAAAAAACACAGTAGGCAAATTACTCAGGGGTATTCCTATGAACCGACTGGGCACCGCTGACGAAGTAGCAAAAGCGGCTTTGTTCCTGGCTTCTGATGACGCCTCCTATATCACAGGGTCGGAACTCAACATAGATGGCGGTATGCTGGCAACCAGTCCAACGGGTTCTTTGGTTCAATAACCCAAATTGACACCTGGCTGGAGCCTATCAGTCAGGTTTTGCAAGAGCAGCTATCAAGTATTACTTGATAGCTGGGAATCACACTAAAACTAAATCATTTTTTTTCACCAGGAATTTAATTGGAGGGAATTCTCTTGCCCTTATACAAAAAGGGTAAGAAAAAATGAGATGGTATTCCTCATCTTTCAAAAAAAATATACGGAATAAATAAAAACAGAAAATTTGTATAAATATTTTGGCTGCCTATGCCAGCCATTAGGAGAGCAGTGATGCCAAAAAAAACCAATCAGATTAAGAAAGTCTGCTCCTATGACCAAGGTAAAAAAAATAGCTTTCAAGCGCAGGCTAAACTCAGGCTATCGCAAGTGGATGGCATGTTGAATATATTCGATGCGGCTCACCAGAAAAGGCCTCCAACGGAAGAAGAAAGGCTGGTCATCCAGCTATTAATCAACTTTAAGGCGTGGTTCAAAACGTACAATTCTATAAGCTAGGGGGAAACTATGCTGTCAAAAATGCTGTCATTCAGATGCAAAAAGTGGGTATAAAAATACCCACTTTGAACTTTAGTGCTTCTGTAACTCATTGAATTACAAAGCTATGTTGGTGGAGGCGGCGGGATTTGAACCTGCGTCTACTCTATATATTTCAGGGTGTTAGAGGTAGGTAGTGGCAAAAAGCTGTCATTTCGCCAAACGATTTG
>NZ_JAVLSP010000105.1:0-11630 GCF_031528575.1 Candidatus Sororendozoicomonas aggregata | reverse complement strand
GTGGGGCTATTTGATGAAGAAGCAGGAATTTTTAGACCAATTTATCGCAACCGCAGTAGGGCAGTCTATTCTCGGACAGGCTCCTAGAAAGTTTGATTGGTATAAATTCAGCATGCCTCTGTACGGGGCAGTTCGTTTATTTCATCTTCAATAATAAGCTGTCTATTTTGTGCTGAGCCAGAACCTGCTGAGCGCTGTAGAGATCATCCCGGGTATTGAAAGGTCCTAGCTGCACGCGATGCCAGAACTCATTATTGCCCACAGTAACCTTTTCAACCCGCGGGCTAAGCCCCCATATCAGGAGCTGTGCCTTAAGCCTGTCAGCATCTTTAACGCTGCGAAATGAGCCGGCCTGAATCAGATAACGGTCAGACAGTGTTTGATCAGTGTATTCAGGCGCGGCAGCTTCAGATGTGTTTTTTGCCTTTTCAACAGGCACTTTTATCGTCTCACCGGAGCCTGCGAGGGTTACCTCTGATTCTGGCAACAGGGTGTAGAAATCAAAAACCGGGGCTGGCTGTTCACTTGTGCTACCTTCTGCCATGGTTTCAGGAGGCGGTGATTCCTTCCTCGCGTTAATGCCCAACATACCCGCTATGATTACTCCCCCAAGCAATCCGGTTAACAGCCATGCCCAAGCGGGTACATGGGCTAGCGGTGAGGTTGACTGGGGCTGTTTCGCCTTGCTGGCACCCCGCTGTGAAGTTGGACGTACGCTCATGGTTGTTGGAGAATCCTGAATCCCATTAACAGTAACTTTACCCGTTTCTTGAGGGTTCTGCGCTTTTTCAATAGCATACTCGCTATAAGAATCCCGTTACCGGCCCCTTTCTTCCGTTTTTCTCGCCAAGAAACAAGCCGGTGACGCCTTTGTTCTGATACCATAACACATAGATGACAACACGTTCACGTAACTGAAAGCGGCCAGCCACGGCCAACGTGACACGATAGCCAGGAGCCTGTCGGAATTAAGGCAATTTCGGCCTGAAATCCAGAAAGAGCGGTCATATTTTCCGATGAACTTGCTTAAATAGGTCAACTATTCGCACAAATCCATCGAAAAATCTGACTCGCTCTACTGAATTTCATGCTCGAAAGCTTAAGCCCGACAGGCTCCTAGCGAGTTTGACCGTAAGGACTCATTCATGAATATTCTCAAGCTGCTTGAAGATCATGTGATTAAAGCGCTGATTGCAGCCGGTGTCCCAGCCGACACCCCTCCTATGGTACGTGCCGGTGCCCGTACCAACTTTGGTGATTACCAATGTAATGCGGTGATGGCCGCCGCTAAAAAAATGGGTACCAATCCCAGGGAACTGGCTCAGACAGTGCTCGAACACCTTGATCTGGGCACTATCGCTGAAAAAACAGAGATTGCCGGCCCCGGTTTTATCAATATCCACCTGTCTCCCACATGGCTGGCAAAAAGTCTGAATAACTGCATTGCCGACGAGCGCGCGGGTGTTGTCAAAGCGGAACCGCAAACTATCGTAGTGGATTATTCCGCACCGAATGTAGCAAAAGAAATGCATGTAGGGCACTTGCGCTCGACCATTATAGGTGATGCATCTGTGCGAACGCTGGAGTTTCTGGGCCATAAAGTGATTCGCCAAAATCACCTCGGTGACTGGGGAACGCAGTTTGGTATGCTCATTGCCCACCTTGAAGAGTTAGAAAAAAATAATCATGAAGCGTTAGGACTCGAGCTTGCTGACCTTGAAACCTTCTACCGGGAAGCCAAAAAGCGCTTTGATGATGACAGCGACTTTGCTGAAAAAGCACGCAACTATGTCGTTGATCTTCAAAGTGGCAATAACCACTGTCTGAAGCTGTGGAAAAAGCTGGTTGATGTGACCCTGGCACACAATCAGGAAAACTACGACCGTCTCAATGTATCTCTGACACCCGCTGATGTCATGGGTGAAAGTGCTTATAATGACAGCCTGCCGACAATCATCAGGGCATTGGGAAATAAAGGTCTGCTGACCGAAGACCAAGGCGCTCAGGTGGTGTTTTTGAATGAATTCAAAAACAAACAAGGGGAACCCATGGGGGTGATTGTCCGTAAGTCCGACGGTGGCTTTTTGTACACAACCACTGACCTGGCGGCTATTCGCCATCGTTGCCACACATTGAATGCTGACCGGGTGTTGTATTATGTTGATGCCCGCCAGGGACAACATTTTGAGCAGATTTACGCCATTGCCAAAAAAGCCGGTTTTTCCACCGACCATGCGTCTTTGGAACACCATGCCCTGGGCATGATGCTGGGGAAAGATGGCAAACCTTTCAGGACGCGCGCTGGAGGTACCATCAAACTGGCTGACCTGCTCGACGAGGCTGAAGAGCGGGCTGCTGTGGTCATTGCCACCAAATCCGCCGATCTCGACGAAGAACAGAAAGTACAGGTTATCAAAGCCATTGCCATGGGTTCGGTAAAGTATGCCGACCTGTCGAAAAACCGCACCAGTGATTACGTCTTCGATTGGGATAATATGCTGTCGTTTGAAGGTAACACGGCACCTTACATCTTGTATGCTTATACCCGCGTGAAAAGCATTTTCCGCAAAGCTGGCGTAACAGAGCGCGACCTCAAAGGTACGATTACCCTTACAGAAGTCACTGAGCGTGAATTAGCGTTGAAGCTGAACCAGTTCAGCGAAGTGCTTGAGTCCTGCGCTAAAGAGGGCATGCCTCATCAACTCTGCGCATACCTTTATGACGTTTCCGCTACCTTTATGAAGTTCTATGAAGTATGCCCGGTGAACAAGGAGGGGGTTGCTGATGAGGTGCGAATCAGCCGCTTGCTCATGTGCGCGCTGACAGCCCGTATCCTTAACCTGGGGCTGGGGTTGCTGGGCATCAACACCGTTGAAAAAATGTAACCTCAAACAGATAATGCCCCTGCATTTGGGGCTTTTTTCTGTGTTACCTCTTCCCCCTGCGTTGAACTGAATTCAGGTTAACTGAAATCAGCCCCTTTGAGCCGTTATATATCTTTGTTCACCAGCCGTTATCATTCAGCCTGAGAGATTATTGAAAGAGACACCATGTCATCAGAGAGCTTCGAAAACCGTTTTGGGGGAACCCGCCGTTTGTACGGCCATCAAGCCGTAAATACCCTTTTCCAGGCTCATATTTGTGTGATTGGCATAGGCGGCGTCGGGTCATGGGCCGCCGAAGCGCTGGCACGGACGGCGGTGGGTACAATAACCCTTATTGATTTGGACGACATCTGTGTCACCAACACTAATCGTCAGTTGCATGCAACCAGGGACACCATCGGGCAATCGAAAGTTGCGGTCATGGCTCAACGGATAAGCGCCATCAATCCAGAGTGTCGGGTGCTGGTAATAGACGACTTTATTTCCCCCGAGACTATGGGGGAGCTTATCACACCGGCTTTTGACTATGTGATCGACGCCATTGATAACTTTCGGGTCAAGGCTGCGCTAATCGCCCACTGTAAATACAACAAAATTAAAATCATCACCACCGGTGGTGCTGGTGGGCAGATGGACCCCACCCAAATACAAATAACTGACTTGACCAAAACCTGGCACGATCCGCTGGCTCGTAAGGTTCGCAATCAGCTAAGAGACCAGCATGGGTTTAATAAAAACACTAAACGCAAATTCGGTGTGGACTGTGTCTTCTCAACGGAGCAGGCCGTTTACCCACACCCTGATGGCAGTATTTGTCAGCAAAAACCCGCAACCGGAGGCTCCATGGCGATGGACTGTGCCAGTGGGTTTGGGGCCAGTACAATGGTGACGGCCACCTTTGGTTTTGTGGCCGCGGCCAGGGTGGTTAAAAAGCTGACACAATAGCCTGAAAGCTGTTTGTGAGAAGGGCGGCCTCCATGGCAGTTAGAGGCCGTCTTAAAAGGTTGCAACCACCAATATAAGGGGGCTAAAAAGTCCCTTGCGCTTGTTCAACGGAATCTGAGGCTGCCTCTCGGTTACTCTCAAACGGTACCCATTTGGGTAAGGTAACGAACATCATTTTGCCTTCCAGTAAATCGGTAGTTTCCACCTGGAAGTTTTTCGTACCTTCAGCGCCTTCAGACGAAATAACGGGTGTGCATTTATAAGACTTTCTTGTTTTTTCATCCATACAAAATACTGTCTGTTTGTCAGGGTTTATTGCTTCACGTAAAACAAATGTCCCCATTGTTCGCTTAAACGAGCCTAAGTGCAGTTTAGTGGCAAATTCCTGAAGCAAGTAGACGTATTCGTGCTCCATTCTTTTGCTGGCATATTTACCATATGCCGCGCCTATGGGGTCATATTGAGTATAATCTGCCTTCCCTTGAGTCAGGAATGTATCAATAATACAGATAGATTCAGCGCTACTTACATCTATCCTAAAACCCAACCTGAATTTACCCATGAGCTTATAGTAGTCTTTTGGAATGGCGATATAATCATAATAATAAACTCTTTTGAATATAACGAGAGCGCCATCAAATAATTCATATTCTTCCCCATTGTCTGCAATAGCAAAAGCTTCCACTATGATTCTATTGTTTCTTGCTGGTTTTTTATAATAAATACCAAATAGCAAGAGATCGTGATTATCTTCAGAGTCAGGATCAATAACGTTATAATTTATCAGCTTTAACCATCTGTCAGTAAAATCATCACTGTTCCAGCTAATTTTGCTGTACGCAGGACCTGTTTTTGACTGCTTAAACTCTACAGTAAATTTAGCCTTATCCGGCACGTACCAACCAAGAGGTAATCCATCTGAGAATATAGACTCATTTCCCTCCTTTACACACTTATCAGATACTGTTGAGTCAAATGTTACTGGCTTATCAGCAGGGTTTATAAGGAATAATTTTGGATTATCTAATAAGTTCGCGGTAAAATCCTCCGGTTCAGTAATAGCTATTGTTCCATCTGCAAGTTTCTCAAAAAACGCTTTCCCTTCAGCGCCTTCAGCGCTTTCAGCTCTTTTAAAAACAGGCTCTTCTCTCCCTCCTTTGTATTTCTCACCATTTTCCACAGGCCGGTTGTGTGATAGTGTTTTTTCAACAAGTTTTCTATCAGGTGGCATGTTTGTTTGTTTTTCCAGATAGTCAGATGTACACAATAACTCATCGCCAATAGGCTTTGCATTCAGTTTCATTGCTACTGTTTTATCTCCACCAAGCTTGAGGCTCTTACTATGACTACCTTTAGTTTCTTTGGCTTGTGTTCCTGGATTTTGTTTTTTTTGGTCAGCACAGTGTTTTATTTTACTTCTACACTCATTCCATAACTTTTCCGCAACCTTGGGTTCAATAACATCAGGTTTATCATCAGCAAATCTCACGTTCTTTTTTATTGGACCGCGACTGCCTTCGGCGGAGAGTTGTTCATCATTGGAAGACATTTTACTTAAGGATAATATGCTTTTTGTTGTTTGGTCACTATTACTTGTTATTGTTTGATCGCTATCACTTGTTATTGTTTGAGGGTTAGTGTCTTTGGTGGGGTCTTCTTCAAAACCAGCAGTGGTAGTGGTTTTATCAGAAGAGAATGTCATGTTTTTTGTTCTTCTTTTTAAAGGCGCAAACCTTAGAAAACAACTCGCAGGTTTTTTTGCTTTGGCAGAATCTTTTACTGCCCAAACAACCCCTGCTTCCCCGGGATAGGTCACAATGGAAAGCACACTGAAACTAGCAAAGCCGACGAATAGAGATAATAATTTAGTTAGAATAATCTGACGTAAAGAAGGGCTGGCTAATAAAAAAAAACAGGATGAGTCTACGGATAATTTCATAAAATAACCTTCTGAAAAAGTCATGTGACTTTCAATAAATTACAAGAAAGTAAAATAACAACTACGTGTAGTTTTTTCATAAAAACATACCTGTATCATGCAATCATAAAAATTGATGAAGATATAACATAGGTTATGTATAGCGGAGTTTAAAGAAATGGCAACTATATAAAACTAACCAAGGCTAACAAAAGAATAAAACCACCCGCAGCAATAGCTACCGGTGGTCATTTTAAACAACACTATTCGCTTACCCTTCACCCAATGACAGCAACGTAGCGTTACCACCAACAGCGGTTGTATTAATAGTGCGAGTACGCTCAGTGGCAAAGCGCGGCAGATAGTGGGGACCACCTGCTTTTGGACCCGTACCAGAAAGCCCCAAACCTCCAAATGGCTGGACACCGACAACAGCGCCAATCTGGTTACGGTTGATATAGGTATTGCCCACACGGGCATGGGCTTCGATAAACTGAGCAGTCACTTCATTGCGGGTATGTACGCCGAGGGTTAAACCGTAGCCTGCGCTGTTAATCTGATCAACCACGTTTTTCAGATCAGCCCCCTGGTAACGGATAACATGGAGAACCGGACCGAATTGTTCTTTTTCCAGTACAGAGATATCACTGATTTCAATGGCTGTTGGTGCCACAAAATGACCAACGGAGGTAGCCCCCGGCAAAGCGGTCTGGGCAATTAAAGTCCCCTCTTTGGTCATCCGGGCAATATGCTGCTCCAGAGCGTCTTTGGCATCACCATCAATAACGGGACCCAGATCCGTTTCGTGCAATGTCGGGTCACCGACTTTCAACTCAGCCATTGCACCAGTGAGCAGCGTTATAACACGGTCGGCAATGTCTTCCTGTATAAACAAAATACGCAGAGCAGAGCACCGCTGGCCGGCACTGGCAAAGGCAGACTGTACGACATCGGTTACCACCTGCTCGGGCAGTGCTGTGGAGTCAACAATCATGGCATTCTGGCCGCCGGTTTCAGCAATCAGTGGCGCAATGGCACCACCACGCTGCGCCAGTAACAGGTTAATCACATGGGCTGTTTCTGTAGAACCGGTAAAGGCAACACCGGCAATACGGTGATCTTTCAATAGACGGCCACCAATGGCTGCTCCCTCACCTGGCAACAGTTGGCATACGTCTGCCGGAAAACCCGCTTCTTTCATTAATTCAACGGTTCTGGCAGCAATCAGGCTGGTTTGTTCAGCCGGTTTGGCAATAACGGTATTGCCTGCCACCAGAGCAGCAACAATCTGACCAATATAAATCGCCAGGGGAAAGTTCCATGGACTGATACACAGGAAAACACCACGGCCAGTCAAATACAGCTCGTTGGATTCACCCGTAGGTCCCGGCAAAGGTATAGGGCCGGAAAAGCGTTTTCTCCCCTGATTAGCATAATAACGACAGAAATCAACAGCCTCGCGCACCTCATCAATACTGTCGTGAATGGTTTTACCCGCTTCACGGTGACACAGGGCAATCAGCTCAGGACGGTGCTTCTCTAACAAATCCGCAAGTTTTTCCAGACACACCGCTCGTTCTTCAACATCGGTGTTATTCCAGCGTATAAACGCCGAGGAAGCAGACGTCAATGCACGATCAATTTCAGTTTCTGTGGCCCAGTGCATCTTACCCACAACGTCGTGGCTTATGTAAGGGCACAACACATCATGCTGTACACTCGTTTCAACCTGTTGACCATCAATGATGGGGCCTTTATGCCACTGCCTGTGAAGAAACGCTTCAACAGATTGCCTGAACGGCTGCCACTGGGAAGCAATGTCAATATTGATACCGCTGGAGTTTTTGCGCTCGCTGCCAAAAATGTCGGCGGGCAGGGGGATATTTTGATTCGCCAGATGCTCGTGCCCCCTCAAAATATCGGCAGGATGGCGCACCAGATCTGCCGCGGGTATTTTAGCGTCTACCAATCGGTGAACAAATGAAGAGTTCGCGCCATTTTCCAGCAAGCGTCTAACCAGGTAAGGAAGCAAGTCCTTATGACTGCCCACAGGGGCGTATATACGAACTGGGATCACCTCCTGCTCAATGACGGTGTTGTATAACGCATCCCCCATTCCATGAAGGCGCTGGAACTCAAAGTCCCGGTGCTCAGCAACCGACAAGATAGTCGCGACAGTCTCAGCATTATGACTGGCGAACTGAGGCAGCAGGTAACCTTGAGCGCCTTTCCCCAGTAGAAACCTGGCACACACCAGATAAGCCACATCCGTTGACTCTTTTCGCGTATAGACCGGGTAGCCGCTAATGCTTTGCTGCTGGCACAATTTGATTTCACTGTCCCAGTAAGCGCCTTTTACCAGACGAACGGGAATGGTATCACCCTGTTCACGAGCCATAGCCGTCAGCCAGCAAAGTAACGGCAGCGCACGTTTACCATAAGCTTGCACAACCAGTCCAAAACCACCCCAACCTTTGCAGTCTTGATGGTTATAGATTTTTCTGAACAGTTTAAGGGACAGCTCCAGGCGATCTTGCTCTTCGGCGTCAATGGTAATGCCAACGCCTTTGGCACGGGCAATGCGCGCCAACCTCAGCACAGACTCCGTCATTTCACTGAGCACACGATTCTCCTGCGCCACTTCATAACGGGGATGCAGGGCGGACAGTTTAATAGAAATCGTTGGACGTGGTGACTTGGCAGCAGCAAAGTTGTCAGCACCTACAGACTCAATAGCCTGACAGTAAGCAGCATGATACTTCGCTGCATCATCCGCTGTCAGTGCCGCCTCACCGAGCATATCAAAGGAGTAGGTATACCCTTTTTCACGAGGCTTGCGACCATTTTTCAACGCTTCAGTAATGGTACGGCCCAGAACAAAGTGCTTACCCATGATTTTCATCGCCTGGTTAACCGCCTGACGAATCACCGGCTCACCCACTTTATTGACCAGGCGATGGATCACCCCTGAAGCAGAACCGTCCTGATTGTTATCGAAACTCACCACCTTGCCCGTGAGCATTAAACCCCAGGTGGATGCGTTAACAATAATAGAGTCACTTTTGCTCAGGTGAGCTTCCCAGTCTGCTACGCTGAGCTTGTCGCGAATCAGCGCGTCGGCCGTTTCCTTATCAGGAATACGCATCAGCGATTCTGCCAGACACATCAGCAGAATGCCCTCATGGGTATCAAGGCTATATTGCAACAACAGGGAGTCAATAATATGCAGGGCATCGTCACGCTCGCGCACTTGCTCCACTAAACGGGTGGCCCGGCTGGTAATATTGGCTTTGAGCGATGCGGGCAGTGCCGCCTGCTCCAGTAGTTCAGTGAGCCACTGAGACTCATCAATTACATAATGGGGAGAAATCATCTCCCAAAGGGTCTGCTGATCTTGACGGATAAAGTCAGCATCAAAGGCATTTGAGGCTTTGAACATACCGGGTTCCCTATATTGACAGCCATCATCAGACATCCCTCAATGCATTTGTCGGCCAAGCCGTTTAAAAACAATAACAACTATGGGTTCAACGATAGCTGAAAGTATGCGTTTCTTTCGTTACTCAATGTTGTAGCGCGAAGGCTATAATGACTTTTCAGAGTAGGCAAGCATCTGGATCAAGATTTTCCAGTTTATTGCGCTAAGGAGCCTGTCGGACTTAACCCGGATATTTGATAAACATGCTCCTGGCCTTGCTTGCTCCTTGCGGCTCTAAGGGCAGTTTATGAAATATCCGGGTTAAGACAATTTCGGCCTGAAATCCAGAAAGTGCGAGAAAGTGCGAGAAAGTGCGGCCAGAATTTCCGATCAATTTGCTTAAATAGGCCAACTATTCGCGCAAATTGATCGAAAATTCTGACTCGCCCTACTGAATTTTATGCTCGAAAGCATAAGTCAGACAGGCGCCTAAGACAATAAAGTTGCCGATATAATGTCATCAGGTACATAGCTGGCAATGTCCTGGAAGTCTGCATCAAGCCTCTTAATGGCTTTATTCAACCATTGTTAGTGATCGTTCCTCCTGAATTCAGCAGTTGAGCACCGTTTTCCCCATGAGAAATAAAGCTCCTGGCACGTTGAAAGGGATCAACGAGTGAATTCAGATTCATGGTGTATCGAAATGCCTTTTCGGTATCACACCCACTTCAGGTTATGATAAAGCAATGAGTTACGATGGTTTTTTAACAAGCCGATATTCAGCGATGAACAGTTGGCTGTTTAATGAGTAAATCTGGTTTTTCAGGCTTGTTTTCCCAACTAGGAGCCTGACCGAGAATAGCGCCCGTAGCGAGGATTACGAGAAATTGAGGATAAAAATTTCTGCTTCTGAGGATAATAGTGGGGCTATTTGACGAAGAAGCAGGAATTTTTAGACCAATTTATCGCAACCGCAGTAGGGTAGTCTATTCTCGGACAGGCTCCTGGCAGCACAACGTTGAAGACAGCCTCTCAGGGATAGCGAATCTACTATTATGAAAGTGTATCTGGTTGGTGGCGCAGTAAGGGACCGGTTGTTAGGCATCGACAGTAAAGACAGGGACTGGGTGGTGGTAGGCGCAACCCCCGATGCCATGAAGGCTCGGGGGTTTCGCCCCGTAGGTAAGGATTTCCCGGTTTTTTTACACCCCGATACCCAGGAAGAATACGCCCTGGCCCGGACAGAACGAAAATCTGGTCATGGTTACGGCGGCTTTACCTTTTATAGCGCGCCAGATGTGACGTTAGAAGATGATCTGATTCGCCGCGATTTAACCATCAATGCCATGGCGCAAGATAGCGAGGGAAATATTATTGATCCCTACGGTGGGCAGACAGATATCCATAATAGAAAGCTGCGTCACGTATCAGCGTCCTTTGAAGAGGACCCTTTGCGAGTATTGAGAGTGGCGCGCTTTGCGGCACGTTTTTATGATAAGGGATTTACCATCGCTGCTGAAACACGCCGATTAATGAAAAAAGTAGTCGACAGTGGAGAGCCAGGCTACCTGGTTCCTGAGCGTATATGGCAGGAAACGGTCAATGCTTTAAAAGAAAAGACGCCAGACGTTTATTTTAACACGCTCTTTTCCTGTGGCGCGCTGCCTGTTGTATTACCCTTGCTGACTGACTTTCTTACGGATGACAGCCCAGCCTTACCCGCTTTATCTCAGGCAGCAAAGGCTGAAGAAAATACCCGCATTCGATTTGCCACCTTGTTTCCTCCTTCTGCTACTATCAGCTATAAACAGCTATCAGCGTTTTTTAAAAAGAGGTGCTTCCCTAATGCTTTTGCTGAAGTAGCGCTTCTAGTCAACAAGTACCTGTCAGCACTCATTGCCGCGCATCAAGGGATGGAAGCAGAAGCTTTAGTTGATCTGTTTGAGAAAACCGACGCTTTTCGTAAACCGGAACGGTTTATGAGCGCTTTGGCAAGCAGCTACTATTTAGGTATCTCATCAACGGGTATGCTATCAGATAAACGCCCTGTCATTTTCAAGCAACTTGATGCCTGTCGTAAAGTCAGCGCCTATCCATTTATTGATGCGGGCTATACAGGCAAAGATGTTGGCAAGAAGGTAATGCAACAGCGAGTAAACATCGTTAGTCAACTTTTAATTGTTAAGGAATAATATCATACCTATCATACCTATCATACCAATGGCTTTTTCTAAGAAATTGCTCATCATCGAAAAGCAGAACCGATGGAAAAGCTGTCTGTTTTTCGATTACCCAAGAGCATAGTGGCGCCGTGTAACCAGAAAAAGCAGTGTTAAAAGCTTCCTAAGCCACCGACGGCTAGGAACCTGACCGAGAATAGCGCCCGTAGCGAGGATTACGAGAAATTGAGGATAAAAATTTCTGCTTCTGAGGATAATAGTGGGGCTATTTGACGAAGAAGCAG
>NZ_JAVLSP010000104.1:0-11846 GCF_031528575.1 Candidatus Sororendozoicomonas aggregata | reverse complement strand
TGGGTCTGGTTATCTTCCTACGCACGACAAAATCTGTTTACTTTTGCATATGGCTGATTTAGCAGTTTTTTCAACCTGCTGTCAATGCGTAAGTTCTATACTCACTAAAAGCGCGCTTATTCCTAAAAAGTGAAGATGTCATGCCTGATTATATCTGTATACATTGCAATAAAGATTGTAAAACGGACTATGCTCTCGAAAGACACCAGGCTACCCACTCAGAAGATAGACCTTTCGTCTGCAAAATCTGCTCAAAGGCCTTTAAATGGAGGGATACCCTCGTCTCTCACCTGAAAACCCATTCGAATGTTAAAGCTTACAAGTGTACAATTTGCAAGAAAGCTTTTAAAACAAATACCTCTCTCCTTCATCACAGGGAAACTCATTCAACTATTAGACCTCACGAATGCGACAAGTGCGGGAAAGCTTTTAAACAATCGAACACCCTCACCCAGCACATGCTGACCCATTTGCCTGGAAGGTTTAGCTGTAGCATTTGCGAGGGAAGGTTTCGAAGAAAGGGCGATGCCCTGAGGCACGTTAAAAATCTGCATTCTGATCTTGCAAATCCTTCCAGTTATGTAAAGACAAGCACAGAGACAACCAGAGAGACGCTAGACAATGGTAAGGTTGTCACCTGTACAACCCAAACAATGGTAATAAGTCCTAGCCTTGTTACCTCCGTAGCCTGTATGGCAACTGAAACCGCCAGCGCCAAAATCATCAGTCAAGAGCATTCGAATGTAACCGTTACAACGGTCAGTCAACAAGGGCCCGTGATGAGCGCTTCAACAAGCACTCAAGTCAGCGCATCAGAACCAGGCCCTCTTGTCGCGCATTTCCACCAAGAACTCGATTTTGATACTGATGTTTTGTTGGACATGTTAAATGAATACAGTACCGCGTCAATCCAGACTCGTTTTGGTTGTCTGGATTTTAACCCAAATGATACATTTGACGACATACCGATTTAACCCCTTTAAAGACACGGCGTTCAAAGTACAAGGGTAGATATAATACCAATTGACTCTTCTAACTCTGAAAAGATCTTGCTTTATAAGGCTAAGCCGAGATTTATACCGTAATTAGAAAAGCCGATTGGTATTACTCGGGCAAACGAACAGGGTCGGCTGGTCGGACGCCCAAAAGGATCGCTGGGAGTATCAAAACTCGATGGAGAAGAAAATGAGATAGTGATGCTTTTGGGAAAATACATTTTATCAGGTGATCTTCCGCAAAAGGGTCTACACTAACGCCCAGAATGTCAGAAGAAACTGGATACGCGGGTATGATGACAACAATAGCCGGAGCCACGTGGGAAAGGTATATTTTGCTCAATAAAGGTGCGAATACTGCCAGAAAACAAGCTGAGTTATGAAGAAAAACGAATAGCCTGAACCTGAACTGACAGTAAATGGACAATGGGCTGACCAGTGTCAGGTACACGAAACGGTTAACGGACTGATAGTAAATACTATTGCAGGATAAGTTATTTAGAGGTAAAAGATGCTCTTTAGAATGCTAATTGTTTTTTTTGTCTTTGATTTTTTCAGTATGCACTCTTTTGCAGGCATTAGTCTGGGTGAAAATAGCAGGGAAACTTTTATCTACCAAAACCATAAAGGTCATGTACAACAATTCATTCTTGATGGTTACACGCTTCCTCAAAATTTCCGAACCTATCTGAAAAGAAATTCTGTTACCGCACCTGTCCTGTATCCAACAGAAACGAACAAAAGACTTCGTAAAAACATAAAAATCGACAAAGACTTTAAATTAACAAAATTTGAAATAATTTCTGTCCACTATATTGAGTGGTCAAACTTACTCCCTACTTCTTTTATCCCAAAAGCATTCATCATTGAAACAACTAGAGGCACTTTTTTAAAAATATGTTATAGACAAAAAGTAATAGATTGCTCTATTAAATCCGTAAAACAGTGGGGTAACAGGATTAATCACTTTGCTTGGGTTACGTTGAGGATTGACAGTGAATCAGATTCAATTTTATGGAATAAGAAAGCGAAGGAATTGAAAATACTGTTTCCAGAAAGTTTAGAACAGCAACTTTATTGTGATGAAATAAATTTGCACTTTACCTACAAAACAATAGAGTCAAAAATATTTTGACTATTCTCAGGTAATTATTATCACCAACGTCCCTACATAGCTCCACGGAGTTCTCAGAAAATCGAAAAACAGGCAGATTGTCTCAACGGTTTCGCTTTTCAAAAAGATCATGAACAGATGTTTAAGTTCTGCCGCCTTGTTTGTCCGCTCTTACAGTCGCTGGAAAAGACGATTAATATTCTTCCTGGCGTGGCGTTGTGCCCCAACAGCGGAATACAGGAACTTTACAGGGTGTGTACGGAATACGTTCCATGGTTTCTGTCACCTGACAGTTTTCAAGGCGGTGCATGATATAAGGCAATAAATCATCGCGTAAAAAAACATTGTCATGACTGAAAAACCAATGCCAGAAGTGGCGGCAGAGGTAGCCATGTTGGGCGCGGCCTTTACTGGCATGTTTACGACTAAGGTAGAAATCAACAACAGCAATGGTGCCACCGGGGACGGTATTGGTAATGGCGTTCTCAAAAGCAGCGTACCAGTCTGGAATCATCGACATGGAATAGCTGAAAATGGTCAGATTATAGGGTTTGTCGGCCTGCCAGGTGCTGGCATCGGCGCAAATCGTATTGACATTATGCCATCGTTGGCCTTCGATTCGTTTTTGTGCCTGAACAAGCAGGGGACGACATAAATCAAGAACAGTAACCTGTTCAAAGTCTTTGATGGACTCACCGAAAAACTCAAGGGTCCGCCCTGTTGCCCCGCCGACGTCAAGCAGTCGTTGTCCGGCCTCCAGAGCAGGCAGGCTGTTAATCAATGCTTGACGATTGGTCAGAAATTTATCACGAAACGCGTCATAACCGGCGGCTTGACCACCATAAAAATTTTCAAGCCGCTCCTGATGCGTGTTGCCTTTTGCACCGCTTATCAGACATGCCAGCACTTTCAGGTGACTTAACATGAGGCGTCTTCTGATGCTGTTTTTGGTGTTGCAATATGAAAGCTGGCATAGGTATGAACCCGGTCACGTGAATGCAGCTGGTTTGCGGTGTCTGTATCAAACAAGAGGTGTTCTCCAATTGGCTTTTCAACACCATTGCGAGTGATATGCAGATTTCTTAAAAAAGCCGGGTTATTGGCACTTGATCGGAACAGAATTTGGCAATTGTCTTTGCCACAGCGGAATAATTCTCTCCACTCTTCGCATAAGGGTTCTGGCCAGGCGCTTCCCATCCAATCCATGTGATCAAGCAAGAGAAATTTGCTGAAAGCATTGTCGGGTTCTTTGTTGAGGAATGCTGTCAGTAACATGGTATGGCTTTCGATGGCATCCACATGACCATTTTTCAGGCTGTTGAAATAACTCTCTTGCAGATAACGTGGGCAGCAGTTCTTTTCGTAATGACCAAATAAATAGACACGCCAGAAATAATTGTCTTGCAGGGGTAACTCACAGCAGAGTTCAGTGAGGCATTGTTCAATATAACCAGCAATACCATTTTGATGGGAAGCCGCCACTTCCTTACTTTGTTCGCGGGGCACGCCAAGCAGGTTCATCGTGATTTGACGACCCAGTACCCATTTCATACCACAACCAAAGAGTTGGTGAACGATATCTTTCTCAAAAACCTCCCGTTGTTCTTCGATTGTCTGGGCCTCGAAAAGTGTGTGTATGCCCTCATACAAGCGTGGCCGCATGGGAATAAATGCGGTCATCAATTTGGCAAAAAATCCGGAAAGTCCGTAGTAATAAAAACTGTCACGCCAACCACGACCGTCCCACCAACTGAGTCGTGATCTCCAGAAGTCGCGACTTTCAACCGGTAGATGCTTCCGCAGAGCCGTGCGGTAAATCGTGCGCATGTCTGGGTGAGCACCTAGTCCGAAGATTTTGAAGAAGTCATCATAATCGAGTGAGCGAATACCGGCAATTTTCAGATTGAGTAATGCTGTCTGGCGGGGATTGGCATCAATGCACGCAATCCGTTTAACACCCTCGATGGCGTAGTCGAGAGCATTGCAGCCAGCACTGGTGATCATAGCCAAACAATCGTTACTGTTTAATTGCATGGCCTCGCGATCAATAGAAGGATCTTCCCAGCAAGTATTATAAAGTAAAGAACGACTATAAAGAGCGTTGAAGCCGATTTGGTGCAACCGATGTATAAGCGAATGCGATTTGTCTGCCTGATACATACGTTTCCCCGCTCCAGGAGTGCGGTACCTTAGTTACAATACTGTGGACAGTTCCCCAGGCTGGCACAATGAGAAGTCATCTATGATAATCAGAGGAAAGAACCCAACTGCCCCTGATATTTTTCATGGATAACCTAGTTAAGATTGCACTTAACGCTATGTCAAGTATTGAAAAGATTAAAAGACATATGTTGCATTTATTCCGTGAGCATCCACAAGCATTCAAGACAAAGCCCGGATTACGTACTGAGACTTATTAACCCGGATATTTCATAAACATGCTCATGGCCTTGCTTGCTCCTTGCGGCTCTATGGGAGTTTATGAAATATCCGGGTTAATGGATGAGATACGATGCCAGCGCGGGTATTCCCAAATCATAATTTGTCCTTTTAATTGCCGTCGGATACCAGTCGTATGGGAGATGATGAGTTCCTTGCTTAGACTATTCAATGCCAACTTTATGAACTGAACCGCTAATCCCTCTCCTTTTTGAAGAAGAAATGTCAGATTACGCCTGGACTACTATTACTAAAGGAAAAAACCGTTAGAATGTGTTTTTTTCAACATGAGCATGACGAGGTTTTTTTGTCCCAGACTTTCTGCCAGCGTGCAAAAACAATTTTGCATCTGGGTATACCTATGATCATTGCCATGGTTTCCCAGAGCCTGCTTAACCTTGTCGATGCTGCCCTGGTTGGCCCTTTGGGCAAGAATGCCTTGGCTGCTGTTGGCGCGGGGAGTAACGCATTACTGGTCGCTTTAGCCTTTGTGGCGGGTGTTTCCTCCGGTGTACAGGCTCAAGTGGCCCGGCGAATGGGAACACAGCTCACTCACTGCGCGGCAACACCTGTTAATCACGGGATGGTGATTGCCTTTGTGTTTGGTTTACCGGTGAGCATTTTCTTATGCTTGATTGCACCGTGGATTATGCAGGTGTATCAGGTTGACCCTGCCACTAAAGTTGATGCCCTGTTGTACTTTCAAATACGGGTAATGACACTGACTGCAGCGGTATTGAACCTTGCCTTTCGAGGCTATTGGAATGGTACGCGCCAGCCCCATTGTTTTTTAAAAAATCTGCTAATCAGTCACCTGTTCAATGCAGCAGCGAGTTATTGCCTGATATACGGAAAAGCCGACCTGCCAGCTTTAGGTGTTGCCGGAGCGGCAATTGGCACATTTTTATCCATGTATTTGTGTGCATTACTGAATTTATACGATCTGCGCCGTTGTGCCCTGCATCACGGACTGTTCACTCGATGGGGCAACAGGCTGGCCTTTTTCCGTTTGATTAAGTTAGCTACACCAGATTCGGTTCAGCAGGTACTGTTTTCCCTGGCTATTATGCTTTTTTTTGTGATTATCTCTTACCTTGGTGCAGAAGCCATTGCAATCAGTCACGTATTGATTTCTCTTTCTTTATTTTTAATTTTACCAGGGCTGGGACTGGGTGTTTCTGTTACTACCCTGGTCAGTCAGAGCCTTGGCGCCAGCAAACCGGATGAAGCCTTGCAGTGGGGAAAAGATGGTGTTGTTGTTGCTATCATTGTGCTCATAGTATTAGGGCTGCCTTTTATTCTGGCGCCGAACTTCTTTTTATCCTGGTTCTTTCATGATGACCATTTATTGATGCTTGCGCGACTTCCTCTTCAATTATTGTGTCTGGGGATTATTATTGATACAGCCGCCCTCGTTTTATCGCGAGCCCTTCTCGGTGCGGGGGCTAATCGGAGTGTGTTGGTTATTCGCTTTTTCTTTCAGTGGTGTGTGCTGTTGCCACTGGTATGGCTTGTCGGCCCTGTTTTAGGTTGGGGGCTTTCAGCCGTCTGGGGAGTACAAGCTCTGCAGAAATTTTTAAGTTCATTGACTTTTATTATTGTCTGGCATCAGAAAAGGTGGATCGAAATTGATATATAAGAAGCTGTTAATGATCTTTTGTGAACAGTGAAACCGATTAGTGTTTTTTATAAACAGTTCTTTATAAACAAACCCTATATGATTGTATAATTTATTTTTCAATGAAAGCATCAATTAACTGCCTTGAAATCGTATAACCTGCCGGGATATCAGGCAGATTATCAACAGTAAACCAATAGCCTTCTACTAATTCCTTTTCCTCCAGGACAATATTTCCCGATACATAGGTCGCATGAAAGCCCAGCATTAATGAATGAGGGAAAGGCCAGCTCTGGCTGCATTGGTAGTGAATATTATCAACCGTCAAACCCACCTCCTCCATTACCTCGCGAGCAACAGCAGCTTCCGCGCTTTCACCTGGCTCAATAAACCCCGCAATAACAGTAAAAAAGGGAGACGGTTTGCTCTGGTGGCGTTTATGTTTCACTAACAACAGTTCTTCACCTTTTGTCACCAGCACAATGATACAAGGTGACACTCGCGGGTATACTCGATGGTGACACAAGGAGCAGTCATGTGACCACTCATTCAGCACTGGCTTGGTAGCAGCGCCACATAAACCACAAAAACGATGCGCTTCACTGGAGCGTTTCAACTGCAATGCATGGTTCAGCAAGGCAAATTCACTGTCACTTGCGGTGGGTAATAGGGATCGGACAGGCACCCATTGGTTACTGTTCACTAAACTCGCGTCAGCCATAACTAAAGCTATCGGCTCCCCTTGCCAGTAACCCACCAAATATGATTGGATATTTTTACCCACAAAACACTCAGCCAACAAAGACCAGACAAAAGATTGACCATTCATCAAAAGAGTATCACTGCCCAGGACTAACCAGCGTGTCGGCTCTATTTCCGGGTTCCATCCCACCAAAGGTACATAGTCGCTGGCACTATCCCCGGAGGCAGAAAAACGTCTATTATCCTTGCTCATAATCGCCTTCCCAGAGGCAGAGGCCCGCTTTCTTTTGTATAGCGGCCAATTTTTTCTGATGGGACTCCAGCTCCGCAGGGGAAGCTCGAATGACCTTTAACGGCAACCGATCCCCCTCCAAACGACGAATGCGGCTCTCCCTCTCCACACCGCTATGATCAGCATCGTCCGCGCCTAACGAAAGCATTCGCTGACCACCGGTCATGGCCAGGTAGACTTCAGCCAGAATTTCCGAATCGAGTAAAGCGCCGTGCAATGTACGAGATGAATTGTCTATGTAATAGCGCCGACACAAAGCATCGAGGCTATTTTTCTGCCCGGGATGCTTTGCACGGGCCATCGACAACGTATCAATCACTGAACAGTAGTCAGCCACCTCACCATAATCACCGCCAAGCAAGCGAAACTCATGATTAATAAAGCCAACATCAAAAGGGGCATTGTGAATAATCAGCTCCGCACCTTTGATAAACGTGAAAAAATCATCAGCTATGGCTGAAAATAGTGGTTTATCACTCAAAAATTCATTGGTAATACCATGAATCTTAATGGCCTGCTCGTCCACCAGCCGCTGTGGGTTGATATACACATGGTAGTGATTTCCGGTCAGCTTCCGCTCCACCAGCTCAACACACCCTATTTCCACAATACGATGCCCCTGGGCAGGGTCAATCCCTGTGGTTTCCGTGTCCAGAACAATCTGTCTCATGCCTGGCCCCCTGCTGAATTCATGACCTCTTCCGCACCCTGGCAAGCCAGTCGGTCGGCCACTTCATTGTCAACATGACCCGCATGACCTTTCACCCAGCACCATTGCACTGTATGAATCTGATTCAACTGATCCAATTGCTCCCACAAGTCCTTATTTTTGACAGGCTTCCCCCCGGCAGTTTTCCAATTTTTCTTTTTCCAGCGAGCTAACCATTGGGTAATACCCTGCTTTACATACTTCGAATCTGTCGTTAGTCTCACCGGGCAGGGACGCTTCAGCGCCTTCAGCCCTTCTATGGCAGCCATTAACTCCATCCGGTTATTCGTTGTCTCTTTTTCACCACCGTACAGTTTTTTTTCATTGTTTGCATATCGCAATAACACGCCCCAACCACCAGGACCCGGGTTACCTTTACAGGCGCCATCAGTGTACAGCTCAACAATATTGCTCAAGAATTTTCCCCAAAATTACGGACGCTCGGGCGGGCCGCAGATGAACCCACCAGTGACCGTTTCACATGCTTCCAGGTTGCTTTCAGTGGCGTGACGCCATGAACCTCATGGGTTGCCTGAATCATATAAAAGCTGCCAGCCGGGCATCGCATCTCTTTCAGGAACCCCTCCAACGCACCCCCCGTCCGACTCTGGGCCAATCGCAACAGAGACTGACAGTAGTCACCATAATCAATACGTTCTATAGAAAAGCCTAACAGTGTCAGCCAGTCACGCAAACGGCTGACATGCAAAAATCGCGATAACGAAAATACCTTATAACGCTCAGGTACAACCCAGCGCGATAATGCATGCAGACTCCAGGGGTTAAAACCAATAATAATCAGCTTGCCTTCTGGTATGATGCTTTTTGCCGCTTCACTCAAAAGCCGGTGGGGACTTTGCGCCACCTCCAGCATATGATGCAACACGACAACATCAAGGCACCCGGGGGAAACCGGCCAGTAATAGGGGTCACACGCCATTGTCGACAAAGGCGGTGGGACTTCATCAGGAAGCTCCATGGAAAAATGATGGCCTGCGGCACTTCGGTGCAAAAGATCAACACCACAGGTGACTGTCAGTTGACAGGCATAATAACCAAAAGTCGTTTCGAGCACATTATCCAACAGTTGTTGCTGGACAGCTAACAGTGACGAACCCGATGGCGTTTCAAACCAGTTTCGCAGTTGCCGCAACCGCCGCTGAAAACCGTCTTGCAATCCATTTGATAAATTCGGCAACCTCACCCTCCAGACAATTGGATAGCTTGTATACAATTGAGAAATAAACACGTACAGTTGATGATTTCAAAAGGCCATCATACAGTGCAGATTACCCCGATCCCCGCCTTTACCGACAACTATATATGGGCAGTTCATGATAACACAAGCTGCTTTGTCGTTGACCCTGGCGATGCCTGCCCGGTTCTCCAGTTTCTTAGGGAAAAGGGGCTATCCCTGAGAGGATTACTGATTACCCATCACCACTATGACCATACCGGTGGCATCCTGCCGTTAAGCCAACAATACTCCGCCTTGTCCATTTATGGCCCTTATAATGACGCCATCTCTGGCATAACACACCGGGTAAAACAGGGCGATGCGGTACCCGTGCTGGGTAAAACATTCCATGTTATGGACACCCCTGGCCATACACTCGACCATATTGCCTATTTCGCGAACGGTGGAGAAAACACTGACGATAAACCCATTCTCTTTTGTGGTGACACGCTGTTTTCAGGGGGTTGCGGACGACTCTTTGAAGGCACGCCGCAACAAATGCAGGCATCCCTCGATCAACTGGCAACACTACCTGATGACACACAAATCTGCTGTGCCCATGAATACACTGAAGCGAACCTTGCTTTCGCCCGATCCGTAGAACCTGACAATCAGGCCCTGAAAGCTCGCGTCAATGACGTTGTTTCATTACGTCAACAGCATCGCCCCACCTTGCCCTCAACCCTGCTTACTGAAAAGCAGAGCAACCCGTTTATGCGCTCAAGGGTGAAGACAGTGGTGCATCACGCCCAAAAACACAGCGATAATCCCCTTTCATCACCATCAGCAGTTTTAAGAACCATTCGTCAACTTAAGGATTCCTTTTAAGTTTATCTATTTCTAAAGCCTATGCCTTTTGATAAGATGTACATTGTTCTAATTAACAGTCAGACCCCTTTTACTTATGGATCACTATTGCCAGCCTCTTCCTTCTCTGCCCCTGTTTCGTCGCAAGCGTCTGG
Source organism: Candidatus Sororendozoicomonas aggregata (assembly GCF_031528575.1). Taxonomy (NCBI): domain Bacteria; kingdom Pseudomonadati; phylum Pseudomonadota; class Gammaproteobacteria; order Oceanospirillales; family Endozoicomonadaceae; genus Candidatus Sororendozoicomonas; species Candidatus Sororendozoicomonas aggregata. Next base: position 1,778 of record NZ_JAVLSP010000104.1, on the reverse strand, counting down.
CAGGACTGGCCCTTCCCATGCTCCTTCTGGTAGGGTGTCAAACCATAAAAACGAAACAAGATGCCAGTTTATCTAGCGCCGATATCTCCATAGCCAGCAATTCACCAGCGAAAAAAACCAGCAGAACCACAGACAAAACCACTGGCAAGAGTAAATTAGCTGAGGTACAAGCCCCTGTTGAGGTGAAACAAGAAGCCATTGATGTTGAAAAAGGTGTTGAAAAAAATGTTGAAAAAGAAGCAGCGGTCATTACCAATCTCTGGCAACGACTGCAACAAGGGATGACCTTGGACGTCGACCTAACCAATAAACGCATTCAGTCTGAACTGGAATGGTATAAAAATAATCAGTACTCTTTTGACCTGCTCGCTGAACGAGCGAGTCCTTACTTATACTTTATTATCGAACAAGCCGAAGCCAGGGGCCTCCCCCTTGAATTGGCCCTGCTTCCCGTCGTAGAAAGCTCCTTTGACCCCTTCGCCTATTCCCATGCTGGCGCATCAGGTTTGTGGCAACTGATGCCCGCTACAGCCGGCGAGTATGGACTGTCTCAAAGCTGGTGGTACGACGGGCGACGTGATGTTGTTGCCGCTACCCGCGCGGCCTTCGATTATGTAGAAATGCTTTACAGTCAGCTTGGTGACTGGAAACTGGCCCTGGCCGCCTATAACTCAGGGCTGGGGCGAGTTCAGCGGGCTTTGAAGAAAAATGCCCGAGACAAAAAATCCACTGCGTTCTGGCACCTCGACCTGCCCGATGAGACCACTGCCTATGTACCAAAATTGCTGGCATTAAGTGCTGTGATTAAAAACCCGAAAAAATACGGTATTACCCTGCCAGCTATTGATAACAGCCCCTACTTTGAAACCGTCGCCATTGGCAGTCAGTTGGATATGGCCAAGGCATCTCAACTGGCCGGTGTTTCGCTGAATGATCTGTATAAACTGAACCCCGGTCTGAATCGCTGGTCCACACCACCGGAAGGCCCCCATTATCTGGCTATCCCCAGTGATAAAGCCGAACAGTTCAAGGCAGGTCTTGAGGCAATTCCCGAAGATCAGCGGCTTGCGTGGACACGCTATACCGTGAAAGCCGGTGACAGCCTGCTGAAAATTGCCAAACAAAACCAAACACAGGTCTCCGTCATTTCAGAGGTCAATCAACTCACTTCCACGGTGATAAAGATTGGTCAGACTCTGCGGATTCCCATCCCTGGAAAAAACGCTGAATCGTATACGTTGACAGCCAATCAGGTGACAGCCAATAAACAAAAACGACAATATGTAGTCCGTCCCGGTGATAGTTTCTGGAGCATTTCCCGCCGTTATGGCGTCAGTATAAATGATCTGGCAAAGTGGAATAACCTGTCTCCCACAACCCCCCTTCAAATCGACCAAACCCTGGCTATTTGGCTAACCTCTAACACACCGACTACATTAAACAAAGTCATGCGTAAGATTTACTATAAAGTCAGAAGTGGTGATTCGCTCTCCTTGATTGCGGATAAATTTGACATTGATATCAGTGAAATCAAAGGATGGAATACTCTGAACTCCCAATACATTCACCCCGGCCAGCAGTTAACGCTCTTTATTGATATCGCCAGAGCATCCGAATAAAAAAAGGCCGCTCAACGGCGGCTTTTTTGTTTTATTTTTGTTTTATTTTTGTTTTATACCAGGAGCCTGTCCGAGAATAGACTACCCTACTGCGGTTGCGATAAATGGGTCTAAAAATTCCTGCTTCTTCGTCAAATAGCCCCACTATTATCCTCAGAA
>NZ_JAVLSP010000103.1:0-12496 GCF_031528575.1 Candidatus Sororendozoicomonas aggregata | reverse complement strand
TTTGCTTAAATAGGTCAACTATTCGCGCAAATCCATCGAAAAATCTGACTCGCTCTACTGAATTTCATGCTCGAAAGCTTAAGCCCGACAGGCTCCTGGCTAAAAACGCCCCTTGGATAATAACAGCAAATTTTAGAATACGATGCCCTACGACTATATTCGTAAAATCCTTGAAGCGCGTGTTTATGATGTGGCTGTTGAGACGCCTATTCACTCAATGCCTTTTCTAAGTGCGCGCTGTCAAAATGACATTCTGATCAAGCGAGAAGATCTGCAACCGATTTTCTCGTTCAAGATTCGCGGCGCCTATAACAAGATTGCTTTGCTCAGTGAAGCGGATAAAAAAAAAGGGATTATTACCGCATCGGCGGGTAATCATGCACAGGGCGTAGCGCTATCAGCGAAAAAGCTCGGCATTGACGCGCTGATTGTGATGCCTACGACGACACCTGATATCAAGGTGCGCTCAGTAAAAGAAAAAGGCGCGACAGTCATACTCCATGGCGATGTATTTGCGGAGGCGTTGGCTTATTCCATGGAGCTTGTTCAAGCCCATGGCTATACCTACATTCATCCTTATGATGACCCTGATACCATTGCCGGGCAGGGTACTATTGGTGTTGAAATATTGCGCCAGCATACAGGTGAGTTAGATGCTGTTTTTATTCCTGTTGGCGGTGGTGGTCTGGCTGCGGGTATCAGTATATATATCAAATACTTACGACCCGATATCAGGGTCATTGGGGTTGAATATGAAGAGTCTGCCTGCCTGAAAGAAGCGCTGAAAAATGGTGAGCGTACGGTGCTCGATCATGTTGGCTTGTTTGCTGACGGTGTTGCCGTTGCTCAAATTGGTAAGGAGACCTTTACTCAGTGCCGGGAGTTTATTGATGGCGTGGTGACGGTCAGTTCCGATGAAATCTGTGCGGCCATCAAAGATATTTTTGATGATACCCGTTCGGTGTGTGAACCTGCGGGCGCACTGGCTGTTGCTGGCTTGAAAAAATACATTGAGAACAATCAGGTATCTGGTCAGACGCTGTTGGCTATTAACAGCGGTGCCAATATTAATTTTGACCGGTTACGTTATGTGGCTGAGCGGGCAGAGCTGGGAGAAAAGCGCGAAGCCATCTTATCTGTGACTATCCCTGAGCAGCCAGGAAGCTTTCGTGCCTTCTGCAATGCCCTCGGTAAACGAAGTGTGACGGAGTTTAATTACCGTTATCACAGTAAAGCGTCTGCCCATATTTTTGTGGGCGTTCAGGTACACCCTGATCTGCACACCTCTGATGCCCTGGTTGATCAGCTCCAACAGCAGGGGTACGTTGTGGATGACTTGACTGATAATGAGATGGCTAAACAGCATGTTCGTCATATGGTCGGCGGACGTTCTGCTGCCATTGTCAATGAGCGGGTCTTTTGCTTTACCTTTCCAGAGCGCCCGGGTGCCTTGCTTAACTTTCTGAATAAGCTGGGTGACCGCTTTAATATCACCTTGTTTCATTATCGAAATCATGGTGCAGCTTATGGACGCGCGATGGTTGGCCTTGTTGGTGTGGGTGTTGATAAGATGGGTGATCAGCATGTTGAAGGTTTTCTGCAAGAGATTGGGTATCCCTATCAGGAAGAAACGGATAACAGTGTTTACAGAGACTTTCTCGCTTAGTTAATGTCACGCAATAGAGCTGACGTCTATCTTGCCAGCGCTTACGGTAGTTAGGAGCCTGTCGGACTTAAGACAATTTCGGCCTAAAATCCAGGAAGTGCGAGAAAATGCGGCCAGAATTTCCGATCAATTTGCTTAAACAGGTCAACTATTCGCACAAATTGATCGAAAATTCTGACTCGCCCTACTGAATTTTATGCTCGAAAGCATAAGTCCGACAGGCTCCTAGAAAAGACGATTGATATGAAAAGGCCATTGATGTCAGCACAGGCTTGCATCAATGGCTCTTAGGCAGACTCAGAGTGTTCTGAGCCTGGGCTGACTCCCGTTTATTTGTGCTTTTTCAGGGTTTTTACAAACTGCTTCGATTGATTAATGGACGTCTGCATAGCTTGAATCAGCCGTTCAATATCCGTTTTGATGGAGGTGAATTCTCCTTTCAAGGCAGAAATCGCGCGAGCATTCAGGTTGTGTTTGAGGTAGAGCACCTGGTCATGGAAAGCATTGAGAATAGGCTGCATCTGCTTTTCTGATTTTTCCAGGCTGGCCAGCATTTGCTGGTAGTTGCGTTCAGTGGCTTTCAGTTCCTTGGCGCTGGCATCGCGCAGTCTCTGGTTAGTGTATTGTTTGAGCTCCCCCCGCCATTCTGCAAACAGGGCTTCGGAGACACTTTTAACACCATCAATCCGTTTGCGGACGTTATCGGCAGCACTGACACTGCGTTCATACTCCTTGTTTAGCTCATTATAAACAGCTTCAAGATCACCACCGTTGAAGTTAACGGTATGGCGAAACCGCTCCAGTGCTGATTTGAATTGTGTCTGGGCTTCTTCCTGGGCGGTTTGGCTGCTTTCAATCCGATCTACCATAATGTCACGCTTATGGTAGCCGACCTTTTCCATGGCACTGAAGTAGGCGCTTTGGCAGCCGACCAGCAGTGTGACCATCCCTGCCAGGAACAGTGGGTACAGCTTAAACACTGGCATGCTATTTTCCCTGTTTGTTAATGGCATCAATCACCGCTTTATTGCGCTTGTCGGCCAAGTGGCTGTTGACCACAAACAAGGCGTGGATCATGCCCGGAATCCAGCCCAACAGGGTCAGAAAAATATTCAAAATGCCTTGTATCGGCTTGCCACAAAGAAACACGGCGACAGGGGGAAGTAAAATGGCGAGAAGGTAGCGCATGGTATCCTCGTTATGCCCTTGTTAATGGAGTTTTGGATCATACGCTTATAGTACGTGTTAAATGACCTGAGTTCGACATAACTGTTGTGTCATAATGTCCACTACGCCGCACTTTCTGGATTTCAGGCCGAAATTGTCTTAAGTCCGACAGGCTCCTTAGGAGCTGTTGACAATCTTTTATGGGCTGCACCGACCTGACAAAAGTCGTCTGTTTTGGATTTTTCTCCGTTACTTAGCACCATCAGGCTTTCAGAAAATCAAAAAACAGGCAGGCTTTTTCATGGGGTTCGCTTTTCTTGAAAGACCATGAACAGCTTCTCATAAACCCGCTTCTCTGCCTTTTTCTCCATCAGTCATGAAGCAGTGTGTATTTGTCAGTAAGCACGACTGCCTCATCAACTTTACTCTTGCCGTAAAGCCGCATTATGTCTTTAAGCAGTTCTGAGTCTTTTATTATAGAACGGATGGTTTGTTTATGTGAATTCCACTCTTTTATATCCATGTTAGCAGATGTCAACCGTTTATAGGCATGTTCAAATGCTAATATCCTCTCAGTTTTTTCTTCAACAGACAGGGATTCCTGAGGGGCTTTTTCGCTTTTTTGGGACTGTTCAGCAGATGTAATTGGCAATGCTGTCAACCGTTTTGATTTTAGTTCGGACTGGTGGTTGGTGATCTTGGTTTTATACCATCCGTCAAGCATTTTTATCATTCTATTATGATGAATTTTGCTTGAATTAATCATTAAGCGAGCAATTTTATCGCGATTTTCCTTGAAAGTCTTGTAAATGAATAAATATTGATATTTTGCCAAGGCCTCCACGGATACCCCTTCAAGTTCAGCCGCATGCATAAGTGCATTTTTTTCTTCAGTGGATAAGCAATCAAAAAAATTAAGAAAGTGGTCACTAGGTGGCGCGCATTTTTCTAGAAAATCTTTTGCTATTTCATTGAATGTTTTTGAAAAAGTGTCTTTTGATATCATATTGGTTAAAGCTTTATAGCACTCCGTATGAACTTTTTTTAAACTCAAATGAAATTCATGGGTATCCTCATGTTCAATTTTTGTCTTTAGTTCATCATATTTTTCTATGATACACGATTTCACTCTTTCGTTTATCATATTGTTGATTGTTTGAGTGATAAACCTTTCAGTAGGAATTTTTATTCTTCTTAATGTTAATTCGAGGTGATGGGGTGGATCCATGTATTTTGAGCAACTTTCCTTGGTCGTATAATCATTGAGTGCCTGGGATGCTTTCTGAAGGCCGCGCCCGACGTAAGACGAAAGGGAATAACCGGCCATAGCTGCCAGGGCGATCACAAAGTGGGGGTAATCACAGTCCATAAAACCCTGGGTCGACAGGGAGGCTTCGTCAAATACAGAGGCGTTTTCTGCCTGTCCATAGGGCTGATTACCCAGCACAGTGGCGTGAGCGATTGCCATGGATAAAGGCGGTGTGACCACGGTAATGGTCCGGCCCAACAGGCTTGTAGCCCAGGAACCGAGCATGGCACAAGGGGCCAGAACCGCACTCATTCTGGAAGAAGGTTCAGTCAAACGTATACTGCCCCCGACTTTGGCCGTTGTAGACGAACCCTTTGGAGAGTGAGTTTTTCCCCTTTTTTTAGGGTTTTCCCGACGTGCCCTTGCATTGTGTTGCTGTGGGGATGTTCTTCTATGTGTAGGGTTCATCGGTAGCTCCTCGGTACGTACAATTGTTGGCAGTCAGTGGTTTAATCACGTTCTTTACTCTAGATACTTTTTTACTGGAATAGTTCTGCCAACAGGGTCAGTACAGCTAACAGACAGGACAACTTTATCCCTGTGCTGCCCCTTTTACCGTGTGAAACCGTGTGAACTAAGGTCGTTCATGCCCTGGTTTTTCCGTTAGCATAAGGTATATGTATCGTATGACCGATGAAAAGAACACCGATCGCCGATTTCTGCTACTATGCTGAAAAAATTAAGTCCAAACAATTTTCAGGAGATGTGTTATGGGCGACCAGCGTGCTTTTCATTTGGGTGTTTGTCGCCGTGATTTGCAAGGGGCAGAGCTTGCCATTGTGCCGGGTGACCCTGAACGAGTAAGGCGCATTGGCGAGTTGCTTGACAGCGCTGTTGAGTTAACGCGCCAGCGGGAGTTTACCAGCTGGTATGGTGAGTTAGAAGGTAAGCCACTGGTGGTATGCTCCACGGGAATTGGGGGGCCTTCCACCTCCATTGCCGTTGAAGAACTGGCTCAGTGTGGGGTCAGAACCTTCCTCAGAGCAGGAACCACCGGAGCGATTCAGCCCCATATTAACGTGGCTGATGTTATCGTCAGTACCGGTGCTGTTCGCCTTGATGGTGCCAGCTTGCACTTTGCGCCTATGGAATTTCCTGCCGTTGCCGATTTCGCCTGCTCCCAGGCACTGGTCAGTGCCGCGCGGAAACATGAAATACCCTGTGTAACTGGCATCACCGCGTCATCAGATACGTTTTATCCGGGACAGGAACGTTATGATACCTTTTCAGGACGAGTTACCCGTCAGTTCCGTGGCTCCATGAAAGAGTGGCAGTCAATGGGTGTGCTCAATTATGAAATGGAAGCCGCAACACTGTTGACCATGTGTGCCAGCCTGGGGTTACGCGCAGGTTGTGTGGCAGGTGTCATTGTTAATCGTACGCATACCGAAAGTCCTGATGAGGCGCGAATCGCCAGTGTGGAAAGCAATGCCATTGCTGTGGCTGTGGAAGCGGCTCGATTGTTACTTAATGCTTGAAAATTCAGTTTGTGAAGTAAATGCTCTTTTGCCCCAGGAGCTAATGCCGGAGAAGCTAAAGCATTCGTCCTGTCCCTGAAATCGGTGTGAAGACAATGAAAAAACAAGGTTCTGGCTTTTTGCGCTTTAACTATCTGGCCTTGTTGTTTACTTTGTTGACAGCAAGCGTCGGGCTTGCTGCTTCTCCTTCTTCTTCTTCCTCCTCCCCTGCTCCTGCACAAAAAAGCGTTGAAGCCATGTGCCGGGAAGCCGGTGAAATTCAGCCAGCACAACTAACCGCATCCGATAAAAAAGCGTTTGCTGACAAGGCACAAAGTTTTTATCCGGTTTTACAGCTGGCAGAAGCCATATCAAAACGTAATGCCTATAAAAAAGACAATAACCGGTTGGTGTTGCAACTGATTTGCCATGAAGGTTTTATGGCGCCATTAGAGAATGAGGTGGCCGTTAAAGATGCATACCATCACTGGCAATCAGGTGAGCACTTTCTCTTTAATATTTGCAACTATGTCAGCAGTGGGGCCACACAGGGCTTCTGCGCGGAGCGCCGGGCAAATCAGCAGGAGCTCGACCGTAAACATGCGCTGAAAAACGTGCTCAGTAAGTTAAAGCCGGATCAGCAAAATGCGGTTAATGAGGCCTATAAAGCGGCCATAAATTTCTACACTGAGAAGGCAGATAAAGAGGAATTTAATGCTGGAACGAGCCGGGCGGCTTATTCCTTTGAGTCAGTCAGCACTCAGAAAAACCAGTATATCGCTCGTATCAGCAACACCTTAGAGGGTAAACTGCCGTTAAAATTTCCTGATTACGAAAAGGCTGACAGGACACTGAACGATGTCTGGCATAAAGTCAAAGCACGCCTGGAAGGTAAACCAATTACTGATCTGAATATGACGATTTCTTTTTCCGGTGTGCGTGATGTGCAACGACAGTGGCTGGTGTTTCGGGATAAGACAGCAAGCATGTTAGCAATGCTAAATCCAGGTGTCACCGTGCAGCAATGGAAAGGACGTTTGACGCAGGAGCGGACAAAAGAGTTACTGAGTATCGCGCAGTTCAAATAGTAACAGGCTGAATACCCATCGTCTTTCAAACGGCTACCTTGTTGGCGTTTCGTTGGCGTTTCGTTGGCGTTTGTTCATCGGCCACCTACTCCTTGCAGCTTTTTTGGCTTCCTTTCTTGCCGCTGTGGAGCAGCTTTAAATACTTTGGGTATAAGCCTGAATAGTCGTTCATGATCTTTTGTTAAAAGCACTAAGCAGCTAGCTTTATCGGTGATTGCCAGCTTATAAAAGATTGCGAACAACTGCTTGAGGTGGGGTAGAGGTAATGAAGGATATACCAGCGTCGTTTATTTAAGGACCGATTACCATTATCGTGGCGGATTACTGATTTTGCTGGAGTGACGGGCTTTTGGTATTTCTGAAGTGCAGCTACCTATAAGTAGTACTGGATGGTAGAGGTATATCATGAGTATGAAGTCTATTTTATGGGCTAGAAAGCCCGTGGCGAAAAAATCGTTTGCTCTATTTACTCTATTCTTTTGCCTATCCATCTTAGGTAAGGCTTATAGTTCAAATGCTGTTATTGAAGTTGAAAATAGAATAGCCCCAGGTCAGAAATATTACTCAGAAAAAGGCTATACAATTAAACCCAGTGGTCATGGTCGTTGTATGTACGGAGTTTACTCTCGCGCTTCGTGCTCTGTCACTTATGGCAACGGCAGTTGCAAGCTAGGCATACATTATTCCTCCTCAACAAAAGGAAGTTGTTCAGTCAAGGAAAGCTGGCAGGATTTCGAGGTTATAAACAATGATACAGGCCATGCTGTCGGCAAGTTCAGATGGAGAAAGAGGATTTGGAATGATCCTGATTTAAAATTGACAGAAAATCCTGGCGCGTTTATGGCGGATAGAACAGATGATAACGAAGTGTCCGGCGTATTGAATTTCTGGACTTGGTTGTCCAGATCCGACCGGACAGATACCTTCTAAAAATCGGCCACTGTCAGGTCGAGTTTGAACTACTTTAGCTGATGGAATGTTTCAACTGAAGCTTGCTAATGAGGATAAGAAGTAATATCCATCACACTGCTGTGTTAAAACTCCTCACAATAGCAGGCTTCACTCGCCGTTTTGCCTTGCTCTGCTGTCCAGTTTGTAAGCTCTTACGGTAGTTTTGCTGGAGTGACGGGGCAATGGTATTTCTGAAGTGTTACCGCTAACCCGGATATTTCATAAACTGCCCTTAGAGCCGCAAGGAGCAAGCAAGGCCAGGAGCATGTTTATGAAATATCCGGGCTAAGTAGTAATGTACGATAGGAGTTTACCATGAGTATGAAGTCTATTTTATGGGCTAGAAAGTCCGTGGCAAAAAAATCGTTTGTTCTATTTACTCTACTCTTTTGCCTATCCATCTTAGGTAAGGCTTATAGTTCGAACGCTGCTCTTAAAGTTGAAGATCAAATAGCCCCAGGTCATAGATATTTCTCAAAAAAAGGCTATACGGTTAAAGCCAGTGGTCATGGTCATTGTATGTACGGAGTTTACTCTCGCGATTCATGCACTGTTTTATATGGGAAGAACAGTTGCAAGCTAGGCATACATTATGCGTCCGCAAGAAAAGGTTGTATAGTCTCAGAAAGTTGGCAGGATTTCGAGGTTATAAACAACGATACAGGCCATATTGTCGGTAAGTTAAGATGGATAAAGAAGCCTTGGAATGATCCGTATTTAAAATTGACAGAAAATCCTGGTGAATTTATGGCGGATAGAACAGATGACATCGCTGTGTCCGGCGTATTGAATTTGTGGACTTGGTGGATTTGGTTTTAGTCCAGATTCGACTGGACAGATACTCTCGGTAATCACACTACTTCAGCTGATTGAATGTTTCAACTGAAGCTTACTAACCCGGATATTTCATAAACATGCTCCTGGCCTTGCTTGCTCCTTGCGACTCTTAGGGAGTTTTGCTCAGTTGACCGTACTCCCCGGTACGGCGCTCCCTCGCAAAATCCCTTAGAACCGCAAGGTTCTGCGCAATTCTTAGGGCAGTTTATGAAATATCCGGGCTAATGAGTGTAAGAGGTAATACCCATCAAACTTTCTAACTTGTCACTGCATATGCGGCAGATTACTGATACGTAGCATGATCTCGGTAAACATGCGCATATGCATTTGTATATCTTTTGTCGTTTTAAATTCATTAGGGGTATGCCCAAGTGACCTGATTGATGGTCTGAGGTGGATGTTCTTAAGTTAATGGCATTGGGTATTTCTCTGGCTACTGTTGGATCAGCGGCTTCTACAGATTTACCTGCTTGTCCGGTAACCTGTGAATAAATATTTCGCAGCGTTTGCACCCAGGAAGGTCCGGGTTCATGGTACATCCAGTGATCGAAAGATACCTGGATCTTCATATGACTGTCAGTGTCGCGGGCATATTGGTTCAGCCTAAATTAATCAGTTGAAATCAGCACCTTTGTTGTCATCTTTATTATAAAGGTCATTAATATCAATACTGCGGACAGTTTTAGACAGTCTGGTGTCTGATGCTGCAAGACCTACAGCCCAAGGGGCGATTTTATGGTAACTCAACGGTAGGCGTGAGTTGCCATAAAATAACGATACACCTTCAAGTCTTTGGCAGCCGTGGGCTTTAAGCCTCAAAAACTGTCCGCAGTATTGTTAATATAATGCACTGCTTTATTATATTCGTTATCAACAAAGGTTAGATGACTGGCTGCCAGAAAACCGGCCATGGCTGTTACCGTGTTTACCCTTTGTTCAGGTTGTGAGCTATGTGTGGAGGTGCTGGTCACAACGACCCTGACCTGGTTCTGTTCAGGGCTGACAGTAATGGTGACATCACTCCCTGTGTCGGATAAAAAACCAGGCTTTTCGGTATTTAATTGTTTAGCGACGTCTGTTGGGTTACCACTTAAAATGACAGCCGTTGACTCAGCGCTAGTTTGGTTTGGGAGACTGCCTGTGAACTGTGTGATGGCGGGCTTTTTGGCATTTGGCAAAGGGCTAGCCGGAAATACTCGTTGTCATGTTGGATTACTGACTTTGCTGGAGTGACGGGGTAATGGTATTTCTGAAGTGTTACCTCTAAGTAGTAATGTACGGTAGGAGTTTATAATGAGTATGAAGTCTATTTTATTGGCTAGAAAGTCCATGGCAAAAAAATCGTTTGTTCTATTTACTCTATTCTTTTGCCTATCCATCTTAGGTAAGGCTTATAGTTTGAATGCTGTTATTGAAGTTAAAAATAGAATAGCCCCAGGTCAGACATATTACTCAAAAAAAGGCTATACAGTTAAAGCCAGTGGTCATGGTCGTTGTATGTACGGAGTTTACTCTCACGCTTCATGCACTGTCGTTTATAGAAAAGACAGCTGCATACTAGGCATACATTATGCTGCGTCCGCAGAAAAAGGTTGTGTAGTCAAGGAAAGCTGGCAGGATTTCGAGGTTATAAACAATGATACAGGCCATGTTATCGGCAAGTTAAGATGGAAAAAGAAGCCTTGGAATTGGCCGGATTTAGAATTGACAGAAAATCCTGGCGCATTTATGGTGGATATAACAAATGGCCATGTTAAGTCCGGCGTATTGAATTTCTGGACCTGGTTGAAGTGAAATGGACCCCAAAAATCAGACAGTGGTGTAAGCTCTGATCAATAGCAAATTGGATAGAGCCATTATGAGCCAAAAGCGCGCGCAATACAGTTCAAATTTCAAGTCGAAGGTTGCCCTCGCAGCCATCAAAGGTGATCAATCAGACAACCGCTGAGATTGCCGCACGTTTTGAGATCCACCCGACCCATGGTAACGACCTGGAAACGGGAGCTTCTGGAGCGTGCCCCAGAACTGTTTCAGACCTAGGAGCCTGTCCGAGAATAGACTACCCTACTGCGGTTGCGATAAATTGGTCTAAAAATTCCTGCTTCTTCGTCAAATAGCCCCACTATTATCCTCAGAAGCAGAAATTTTTATCCTCAATTTCTCGTAATCCTCGCTACGGGCGCTATTCTCGGTCAGGCTCCTGGGGAGCCAAGCAGGAAAAGGATCATCAATTTGAGGTTGATAACCTCTATGGACAGATAGGCCCGTTGACGGTAGAACGCGGCCTTTTAGCCCCTTAGCACGAAAGCTCGATCATTCGATCATTGAAGAAAGGTCTTCGCCTTTCTCTGGTCGAGCACAATAATCCAGACGTATCCATTGTCAATCAGTGTCGTTTACTTGGCGTGTCACGGTCAGCAGTCTACTACCAGCCACACAACGATCTATCGGAGGATTTGTCGTTGATGCGCCTGATAGACGAGCAGTACCTGAAAACCCTTTTATGGATCACGCAGGATGTGTACGTTTTTATGGGGTTTGGGGTACAAAATCAACCGCAAACGGGTTCGCCGACTGATGCGGCAAATGGGGTTGGAAGCCATCTACCCCAAGCCCAGAACCAGTCTACCCAGCCAGGGGAACAGGGTTTATCCCTATCTGTTGAGAGGGCTGCACATCAGTCGCCCTAATAAGGTATGGGCAAGGGATCTGACCTATATTCCCCCGGGGCGAGGGTTTATGTACCTGGTTGCCATTATGGATTGGCACAGTCGGCGGCGGGTATTGGCTTGGCGATTGTCCAATACCATGGAGGCTGATTTCTGCGTAGATGCGCTTGAGGAGGCACTGGATCGTTATGGAGTGCCAGAAATCTTTAACAGTGATCAGGGTAGCCAGTTCACCAGTGACGCTTTCACAGGTGTACTTTAGGAACACGGCGTTCAGATCAGCATGGATGGCAAAGGATGTTACCGGGATAATATCTTTGTCGAGGGGCTCTGGCGTAGTGTAAAGTACGAATGTATTACTCCAGCATTACCTGAAGGCATTTGACAATGCCGCTCAGTTGAAAGATGAGCTGAGAAAGTATTTTCAGTTGTATAATCTCGAGCGACCTCATCAGGGGTTGGGCGACAATACGCCCGACCAAGTCTATTTTAAGCAGGCAGCCTGAGCCTGACGAACGGTAGATCAGAGATTAACTAACTACTCAGGTTGTTTGATTGCTGGGAACCACTTCATGCGAGAAATTGAGGATAAAAATTTCTGTTTCTGAGGAGAATAGCGGGGCTATTTGATGAAGAAGTAGGAATTTTTAGACCAATTTATCGCAACCGCAGTAGCGCAGTCTATTCTCGGACAAGCTCATAGGCGAAAAGGCAAGGCAAAGTTGTTGAGTGTTCACTGCATATGCGGCAGATTGCTGATACGTAGCATGATCTCGGTAAGCATGCGCATATGTATTTGCATATCCTTTGTCGTTTTAAATTCATTAGGGGCATGCCCTGTGGCCTGATGGCCTGGGGTGGAGGTTCTGAAGTTAATGGCATTGGGTATTTCTTTGGCTACTGTTGGATCAGCGGCTTCTACCGATTTACCTGCTTGTCCGGTAACCTGTGAATAAATATTTCGCAGCGTTTGCACCCAGGAAGGTCCGGGTTCATGGTACATCCAGTGATCGAAAGATACCTGGATCTTCATATGACTCTCAGTGTCGCGGGCATATTGGTTCAGTTTTTTTTCAATTGTCTGTTTTAGCTCGCTGGCATTGTGTTCCTGGGGGGTGAACACATCAGTAGTAACGACAAGTCCTTTTTTCGTTGCTTCCAGATAAGTTGTTGAGAGGACTAATGGCTTCATAAAATCACCAGAATGGGCAACATCACCCCTATTATCCTTGTCATCTTTATTATAAAGGTCATTAATATAATGCACTGCTTTATTATATTCGTTATCAACAAAGGTTAGATGACTGGCTGCCAGAAAACCGGCCATGGCTGTTACCGTGTTTACCCTTTGT
>NZ_JAVLSP010000102.1:0-12603 GCF_031528575.1 Candidatus Sororendozoicomonas aggregata | reverse complement strand
GAGCGCCGTACCGGGGAGTACGGTCGACTGAGCAAAACTCCCTTAGAGCCGCAAGGAGCAAGCAAGGCCAGGAGCATGTTTATGAAATATCCGGGTTAGTGCAAATAGCTTGATTAACGACCCCTGTCATCCACCACAAAAGGCCGAATTCGCTGGAGGGTTTCTTTAAAGCAACGGGGTGTCCCACAGACAATCTCATGTTTGCTCATAAAGTCCGGCCCCCCTTTGAAGTCGCTGACCAGGCCACCGGCTTCCTGTATCAGAAGCACACCGGCCGCCATATCGTATTCTTTCAGGCCAATTTCCCAGAACGCATCGAGCTTACCACTGGCAACATAGGCCAAATCGAGGGCAGCGGCACCCGCACGACGAATGCCTGCGGTATCACCGAGCAGGGAGCGCATCATATTCAGATAATTATCCAGATGAGCAATACCCGGTTGCATAAAGGGAATGCCGGTACCAATCAGGGCGCCTTCCAGACTCTTTCTGTTGCTGACACGGATACGCCTGCTGTTCAAGGTGGCACCATTGCCACGGCTGGCACAATATTCTTCACCTTTAATGGGATCAACAACAACGGCGTGCTCGAGCCGACCACGGTATTGACAGGCAATGGAGATGGCAAACTGAGGTATGCCACGAATAAAGTTCGTCGTGCCATCAAGGGGATCAATGATCCAGAGGTAGTCTTTACCCTCACCTTTGCCCTGATGCTGGAAGCCGGACTCTTCACCATAAAACCCGTGATCTGGGTAGGCTTTGCGCAGAGCGTCAATAATGGTTTGCTCAGAAGCCTTGTCCACTTCTGTCACAAAATCGTTTCTTTGTTTATTTTCGATCTTGAGTTTATCAAGATCGGCAAAAGCGCGAACAATAATTTCACTGGCCATGCGCGCCGCGCGAAGGGCCATGTTTACCATGGGTTGCATAGGATGGACTACGTCTGGAATGTAAAAGATCGAACCTCAATGATAGCGCAGTTTATCAAAGTTAATGGGCCTTGGCGACGGGAAAGTTGTGCTGATTCTACCCAATCCTGTGGCAATTGGGTACACTGCGACACCTGGTTCATCCACAGAGAATACGCTAGTGCTCGACAATCTGACCATTGTGCTGGTTAATCCTTCCCACCCTGGCAATATTGGCTCTGCCGCCCGCGCCATGAAAACCATGGGTATCAGCAAGTTATGCCTGGTAGCGCCTGATGAGTTTCCCTCAGCCATGGCCACGGCGCTGGCCTCAGGGGCCGACGATATCCTGGCCTGCGCAACAGTGGTGACAACACTCGCCGAGGCTATTGCTGATTGTGAGTTTGTGGTCGGCACCAGTGCCAGGGTGAGAGGTATTTCATTACCCCTGACAGACCCGCGCGGCTGCGCGAGCACCCTCATCAAAGAGTCTTCCCAAGGGGCAACGGCGCTTATTTTCGGGCGCGAAGACCGTGGGCTAACCAATGAAGAGCTGGCACAGTGCCATATGCAGGTGCATGTGCCCAGTCATCCTGACTTTAGCTCATTGAACCTCGCGGCAGCCGTCCAGGTGCTCTGTTACGAGCTGCGCATGGCAAGCTTGCAACAAGCTGGCGAGGACACGACGCTGCCCAAAGCGCGCGAGCAGCCCTTGGCTACTGTGGACGATATGGAGCGGTATTTCACTCACCTTTATGAAACCTTGCAGGTCATTGGCTTTCTTGATCACAGCAGTCATGAAAAAATCATGGCCAAGTTACGCAAACTCTATTCGCGTATCCGGCCTGATCGGGTGGAGTTGGCGATTCTCAGGGGAATATTATCAGAAACACAGCGGTGCCTGGCCTGTAAGAAAGATTAACCTTTTTTTGGTCAATGACGCTAACCGGATTATTCCAGATTTCCGCGCAGTGGTTCCTGCTCATTTCGGTCACCTTTTTGGTCACCTTCCTGATCATCTTTGACAAACGCCGCCAAAAATTCCTGGTAACTGCACTCTGGCTTATCGCAGGCCACTTCCAGGCTTCTACTGATGATGGGAATATAGTCTTTGACCGGTTCATGGGCTTTTATTGAGCCACTTTGTTCCAGAAAAGAAAATGCCTGGTTCAGGATCTTTCTCTCTAAAGAATCAGGCAGCGTCTGGTTGGCTATGATTTGCTGAAAATCGCTGAAACAAAGCCTGGAGTCCATTAGGATTTCGGTAATGCCCATTGACGTAACACCCGAAATAGAATCGGTAAGGTTGGTAATACTTTTAAAATCCGTCACTGCTGTTGAGCCCAGTGCCTGGTTAATCAGTTCTGCCATATCAATCCAGCTGACGCTATCAGCCAACTTTGCTGTTGAGGTGTCAGGCGCTCCAGGGCTGGTAATGAAAGAGCTGGCATTGTTCAGGTCATCCTCATCATCAGAGTCACCGGCGTTACCCGTGGCAGCCATCTGAAGGTATTCCAGCTCATCCTCATCATGACCGGGGCCAGGTTCGGCCCGGCCTGATGGCGTTACCGACCGGCTCGATAAGGAGGTTGGGGCAGTGTCCCTGTTACCAGTGGCTGTTTGCCTTTTTGGCGCGTCTGAGTCTGTATCGCCAGCTTGCCTGCCGTTGTTCTGGAAAGAATCCGGGTGCTGCGCGCCTGATTTTCCAATCCTGTCCATTAGCCATTCCCTTAAGTGCCCTGACTGATGATTGACTCCATGCCCTGGGAGCCTGTCGGACTTAAGACAATTTCGGCCTGAAATCCAGAAAGTACGAGAAAGCGCGAGAAACTGCGGCCAGAATTTCCGATCAATTTGCATTTGCTTAACTTAAATAGGTCAACTATTCGCACAAATTGATCGAAAATTCTGACTCGCTCTACTGAATTTCATGCTCGAAAGCTTAAGCCCGACAGGCTCCTAGTTTATCGGACCCAGCTAATGCTGCTTTAACCAGAATTCAGGTTCACACTGAATGCTGCCTGACCAGGAGGCAGCATGTGATACGGCCGGTTATTTTACCGGGCCACTGGAATGTACTGTTGTAGCGTTTGCGGCAACACCGTGACCAACGATTTGCGAACGGGTTTCCAAAACGCGGACAGTAACAACAGCGTGCTGCCCAGACATACGCCGGTGGCAGCCAGGTTACTGCCAGCGAAACCGTAAAACTCAAAAAGCCGGGTGAGGGCATAGATCACGTACAGTAGTGACGACACCATGAAGGCTTTGCGGTCAATGATAATGGAAATACAGGCCATCAGGGCATAGAGAAGTATCACCACGGCAATACTGCCAACCCCGCCTTCGCCTTTTAAAATGCCAAAAAATACGAAAGTTGGATGAACAATCATGGGTGAAGCCAGCAGGTGTAACCAGAAGGCAATGTCTGACCGGCGAGTGGAACGACCCAGGTCAGAGGCATCCCAGTACATAGCAAATAAAAACGTACAAAAGCCAGCCGTAAAAATAACACCCAATGCCCAATCCATGGGGTGTAACAACAGGGAAAACACCGAAGAAGCCAGCACACCAACGGTCGCGGCAACACCGATTGCCACGGTTACCGGTACCTGAAACCGGAAGTAGTGAACCACTGCCGCCAACACTACCGCCGCAGATGCCAGGGTATAAGCATTATCGTCGTTATCAGGGAGGAGGTGAAGGCTGAGAAAAAAGACCCCCCCTATAAAACTCACCAGCAAAACCAGCGCAGGTAATGCCATAAGGCGGATACGGACAAAAAACTCCGCCAGGAGCCAGGATAACACTGGGATAGCAACCAATGCCCAGGTAGACTCAAAACCGCCCAGAAGCGTGTAGCTTGAGAGCAAGACCAGTGCGCAAGCTATCACCACAAAAATATCATTAAAGCTGGTCAGTAACCGGAGCTGTTCCTCATCCGCATCCCTTGTTGTTAATTGGTGCTGCTCACGGAATAAA
Source organism: Candidatus Sororendozoicomonas aggregata (assembly GCF_031528575.1). NCBI lineage: Bacteria > Pseudomonadati > Pseudomonadota > Gammaproteobacteria > Oceanospirillales > Endozoicomonadaceae > Candidatus Sororendozoicomonas > Candidatus Sororendozoicomonas aggregata. The sequence continues at coordinate 8,710 of NZ_JAVLSP010000102.1, read as the reverse complement.
GTAACGGCTTTTTTGGTAAAAATACCCCGTTTGACGGCAAGATCCAGATCGCTATCGGTATACATAATGCTCCTCTAATTTATACGGTCTTATGAGGAAAGAAGTCTCGTTATTTAAAAAACAGCCTGAATTCATAATAGCGGACGAAATTCTGCTACTCAGCCTACATGGCTTTGCCGTTTTCTGCCATGGGTAAATTTAACCCACCCACCTTGATTCACAAGGAGCTTGTCGGGCTTAAGCTCTCGAGCATGAAATTCAGTCGGGCGAGTCAGATTTTTCGATGGATTTGTGCGAATAGTTGACCTGTTTAAGCAAATTGATCGGAAATTCTGGCCGCACTTTCTCGCACTTTCTCGTACTTTCTCGTACTTTCTCGTACTTTCTCGTACTTTCTGGATTTTAGGCCGAAATTGTCTTAAGTCCGACAGGCTCCCAAGCCAGACGCTACTTTTGATCAGCAAAAAACGGGGACAGCCGGTGGAGTGCGAATGAATTAATGGTGCATAAAGACGCGTAGCAGCTATTATGAAAGTCAGGATCATGACGGATCGTCCGTTAACTAGCCAGTTGATACGTTCCGGTTTTTTCTTCACGTTTGATCAGTTTTTCATTCTCAGCACGATCAAACCAGGCATTAATTTACTCGGGGTTAACATCGGTCATTGCGCAGGTTAACTCGGCGTTGAAAATATCAGGGCAATATCGGGGCTTTGTTGCAGCAACTGCGGGGCGTTTCAACGCATCGCTGGCGTTCATTGGCAGCGTAAAGCGCAGTGAGGAGAATCGATTAGTATAAGTATCTCGTCGCTCTGTAATAATGTAATAAATAAACAGTAGGAGTACACCATGAGCATTACATCTGTCTTACGTGCTGGAAAGTTGATGGCAACCAAGCCGGTTGTTTTTATTACTGGACTGTTGGCTTTATCTATCATGGCTAACGCTTATAGCCTGGATGAAAAGTTAGGTATTTATGACGGAATACCCCCAGGCAACCCGCATTACTCGAAAAATGGCTTTACACTTAAACCCAGTGGCCACGGATATTGCATGTACGGCGTGTATAATCCGGCTTCATGCACTTCTGCTTATGAAACCAAATATTGTCAAGTACGGATACATTTTGCGGCTTCATTCGAGCACGGATGTATACTTAGGCACAAATCCCAAGATTTTAACATTATAAACAATGATACCGGCAAAATCGTCGCTTCGTTTCAATGGTACAAAAGCGACGTGTACCCGAAGATAAAGAAGCTCAAGGATCCTGAACATATTGTGGCAGATGTAATGTATTATTATAAAACCGTGGAAAACAAACTGAATATTTTTTGAGCCTGTAAATCATTCTGTATAAACGCCACTCATTCTTTACGCCTTAATCCGGTTAGGAAACACAATTTCAAACCGGTTCATGGCCGCTTTTCGGTCTCTTGTTGGTATAATCTCCTTGACCGATGCTTTTTCTGTAGCGAGGAGATAATACCAATCGACTCTCCTAACAGCGCTTTACGCTGCCAACTTCGCCTGAACTCAAGTTTAAAAAACGCCGTGTTAACCCATTAAGCTGAAGTCATCACGATCTGACACGGCGCCGCACTTTCCCCTTTGCCGATATTTCGTTACGCTTAGGGTCTTTGACCGCTGGTATTGTACCTGTGCTGATCACCTACCATTCCAATCACCTGGATGTGCTCAAGGATATCCTGGTCAACCTTATTCAGAAAAACCCCCTTGCCAACCCCCTGACCGATGAGCAGATACTGGTGCAAAGCCCGGGCATGGCGCAATGGCTTCGGCTACAAATGGCCGAAGGACTCGGTATTGCTGCCTCGGTCAACTTTCCTTTGCCGGCCAGTTTTCTTTGGGAGATGTATGTCCGTGTGTTACCCGATGTGCCAAAACGCTCTGCCTTTAACAAAGAAGCCATGACCTGGAAAATAATGGCACTGCTTGATGAGTTGCTGGACGAGGAGCCATTTTATCCTTTAAAAGGGTATCTGGCCGGTGACAGCGATGATCTGAAAATCTACCAGCTGGCCGGAAAAATTGCTGATATTTTTGACCAGTACCTGGTGTACAGACCTGACTGGATTCATCAATGGGAAGCGGGGAATAACCCTGGCACCCTCACGGCAGATCAACAGTGGCAACCTATTTTATGGCGGCATTTGGTGGCGCGCACAGCCGCGTTGCGACAATCCCACTGGCATCGCGCTAATATGCACGATCAGTTCAGACAGGCCCTGACCCGGCCTCAGTGCCCTGGCTTATTACCTGAGCGGTTGTTTGTGTTTGGTATTTCTGCCATGGCGCCCCACTTTATCGAATCCCTCGATACCCTTGCCCAGCATAGGGATGTGCACCTGATGATGACCAACCCTTGCCAGTATTATTGGGGCGATGTCAAAGACCCCCGTTATCTGGCCAAGCTGGCTGCCCGGCAATTTATCTTGCATCGATCCGGTAAAAAAAGAACATCGTCTTTTATTCATCAAACGGTTACTGACGCTGAAAATGGCAATCCGTTATTAGGCTCCATGGGCAAGCTGGGCCGGGATTATCTGTATCAAATTCACGACCTTGATGCCACGGTAATTGATGCCTTTGCCGATATCCCCGATGATTCACTGCTTCATTGTCTTCAGCGCGATATTTTTGAGCTACACGACAGTAGCGCAAAGGATGACAAGCGCACCGTCGCTGCCAGTGACCGGTCACTGACATTACACAGCTGTCACTCGCCACTGAGGGAGGTGGAGGTTTTGCATGACCGGTTGCTGGATCTGTTTGACCATGATCCAAAACTTACTCCCAAAGACATCGTAGTCATGCTGCCCGATGTGGACACCTACAGTCCATGGATTCAGGCTGTCTTTGGCAGCGTGCCAAAAAACGATCCCCGTTACCTCCCTTTCTCTGTCTCAGACCGCAGTGTCCGCGCTGAACACCCGGTATTAGCCGGCGTGCTTACGTTACTGGATCTGAACAACAGCCGGTGCAGTGCTTCGGAGTTACTTCAGCTGCTTGATATTCCTGCCTTGCAACAACGGTTTTCACTGAAGCAGGACGATCTGGATATTCTACGGCGGTGGATACACGATGTGGGTATCCGCTGGGGGCTGAATGAACGGCAGTTAAAACGCCAGGGGCTTCCTAAGATAAACGACAACACATGGTTGTTTGGTATAAAGCGTATGCTGCTCGGTTATGCCATGGGAGAAGATGCCGGACTCTATGCGGGCATTTTACCCTTTGATCCTGTGCAGGGTATGGCCGCCAGTTTGTGCGGCGTGCTGGCGAACTTTATTGATGCTATTGAGGCCCTTACACAGTCCCTTGACGAGGCGCGACCGGTTCAGCAGTGGGTCAGCTTTATTCATCAGATGCTCGATCAGTTCTTTGCCCCCGATGAAGACGACGCCCTGGCCCTGAAAAGTGTTCGTGATGCCCTTGAGCATTTACAACAACAACTGACGGATGCAGGCCACCAAAGGGCGCTGTCAAAAGCAGTGTTATACAGCTTTTTGTCAGAGCGACTCAATAATGACCGCAGCAGTCAGCGCTTTCTGGCCGGACAGGTCAATTTTTGCACCCTGATGCCCATGCGCTCTATTCCATTCAAGGTCGTCTGCCTGCTTGGGATGAACGACAGTGCTTACCCACGAACACTGGCACCGATGGGTTTTGATCTTATTGCTCAACACCCCAGGCGCGGGGATCGGTCGCGGCGAGAGGATGACCGCTACCTGTTTTTAGAAGCACTACTCGCTGCTGAGCAACGCCTCTATATCAGTTATGTTGGTCGCAGCATTCACGATAATAGCAAGAAGGCACCTTCTGTGTTGGTAACAGAGCTCTTGAACTATTGCACGCAAGGGTTTGTTTTTGAGGGCCATTGTGATTCCCCTGAGACAGCGCTGATTACGGAGCATCCTTTGCAGGCTTTTAGCCCTGACAGTTTTAACCCAGGTCACCGCACCGGCAGAAATGCCCTGTTCAGTTATGCCAGGCAGTGGCTGCCGGCCGCCGGGCGTGAGGGAAAACCGTGTCCTTTTGTCGAGGCACCTTTACCCGAGGCACTTTTACCTGAGACTCTGGCATTGAAAGACCTGGTCGTCTTCTTTAAAAATCCCTGTAAATATTTTTTACAACGACGGCTCAATGTCTTTTTCCCTGATAACCAGCAGGTACAGAAAGAAACAGAGCCTTTTGACCTCAGCGCACTGGATAAATACCACTTTAATGAAGCCTTGCTTGAAACGCGGGTGAAAGGCCGTGATGTTAACCACCTGTTTGCCCTGGAAACGGCACGGGGTCACTTGCCCCACCAGGCGCAGGGAGAGCTGTTTATAGAAGAACAGTTACCGGGCAGTGAGCTACTGGCTGAAGCCATTGGAGCGTTCACCGATGCTGGACCCAACAATGACCTGACCATTGACTTTACCTACGGCAATACGACATTGACCGGCTGGTTGACCGGGCTGTCATCTTCCGGGCAGTTGCGCTACCGTCCGTCCACCATCAAAGGAAAAGACCTGCTGGCAGCCTGGGTAGAGCATATTGGCTACTGTCACAGCGGCGGGCAGGGCGTAACCCGGCTGTTGGGTTTTAAAGACCCCAAAAAAACCCGGTTGGATGAAATCACCTTTGCCCCTTTGCCGAAAGACACGGCCACACAGTACCTCAAAATCCTGCTGGAACTGTACCATCAAGGCATGCGCTCGCCCTTGCCACTGTTTTCAGAAACGGCCATGGCCTGGCTTGCGGGGAATGATGCGGTTATCGCCAGAAAAAAAGCGCTGGAGGCCTTTTATGGTAAAGACGGGAGCAACGCTCCATCGAGTGACAGCGATGACGCGTACATTGGCCGGGTATTTCCTGAGCTGGAGCCGGTTTTTGAGGAAATGACAGAGCTGGCCCAGACTGTCCTTGGCACCGCACTGGCGCATCAACAGTAGGAATCTACAGGATGTCAACAACAATGAATGCTACCCTCAATGCCAAAACCTTTCCCCCGCAAGGGTTGCGCCTGATTGAAGCCAGTGCCGGGACAGGCAAAACCTACACCATTGCCAATTTGTATTTGCGGCTGTTGCTGGAGCCTTACCCATCCAGCCAAGAGACTCTGAATCCGGTACCTTTAAGCGTTGATCAGATCCTTGTGGTGACCTTCACAGACGCTGCCACCGGCGAATTACGCGACCGTATTCGTGCGCGTATACACGACACCCGAAATGCTTTTATGGCAGGCAATAGTCAGGATGATTTTATTCAGTATCTGATCGATACACAGCCAGAGCAGCAACAGAGCATTAATTTATTACAAGCGGCTGAGCGTCAGATGGATGAAGCCGCTATTTTTACCATTCACGGTTTTTGCCAGAGGATGCTGAAGCAGCACGCTTTTGAAAGTGGCACCTTGTTTACCACAGAGCTTTTGGATGATGAAGGACCTTTGTTAGAAGCTGCCACCCAGGACTTCTGGCGGCGCACTGTTTATCCCATGGACAAGCCCTTGGCATCACTGGCAAGGCATTACCTGAAAACCCCTGAGGCATTGCTCAGTAATATTCGGAGCTGGCTGAACAAACCCGGTTTGCAGATTGTCGGTAACGGTGTCCCTGATGATCTGGCCGCATTTAAACGACAGTATATTGATCGGATTAACGCCATAAAAGCCCTATGGCGTCAGGAAAAACAGCACATTGGTGATTTATTGCGCAATTGCGGTTTAGGAAAAAAAAGACTGCCTTACAGCAAGCTGAGCGCTATGGAAGAGTTTATAGAAACGTCAGCACTTGTACCCCGTTTAGGCTCAGGCAATAGCAATAAAGGCTGGGAGGTCTACAGTTCAGGTAGCCTGGAGAGCGCATTATCGAAAAAAGGGACGTTTCCCAAGCACGCTGTTTTCCCGATGATTGACCAGCTGGTTGAACAGCCGTTGAGTATTGATAAAGCGTTCGAAAATATGATGCTGACCCATGCCTTGAAAGCGGTAAAACACCAGCTGGCTCAGTCAAAAGCCCAGCGCCACCAACAGTCGTATAATGATTTGCTGAGCAACCTTGAAGCAGCCCTCACTGGTGAGCAGGGCCCGGCGCTGGCGCAGGCTATCCGCAGTCAGTACCCCGTGGCGATGATTGATGAGTTTCAGGATACCGATCCACAGCAGTATGCCATTTTCACTACACTGTATGCTGACAACACTCATGATAGCGGCCTGTTTATGATTGGTGATCCGAAACAGGCCATTTATGCTTTTCGGGGAGCGGATATTTTTACCTACATCAAGGCTCGCCGCCAGGTCAGTGCCCATTACACCCTGGACACCAACTGGCGCTCATCAGCTTCAATGATCGCAGGTGTTAACCACTGCTTTGAGCAAGCGAGAGCGCCTTTTATTTACGACAATGATATTCCGTTTTTTCCGGTTAATGTCTCTCCCAGGGGACAGGGAAAATCACTGAGTATTGACGGTAAGGTGGCGCCTGCCCTGCACCTGTGGCTGGACGAGAATGAGAAGACCGCCATGGGAGCCGCCGATTATCAAGCGGCCATGAGTCTGGCAACAGCCACAGAAATTAACCGGCTGCTCACCCTTGCTGACCAGGGCCGCTGTCTCCTTCACGATGAAAAATCATCACGCCCTTTGCGGGCAGGTGATATTGCCGTACTGGTGCGGACGAAAAAGCACGGCACACGGGTACGAAAACAACTGGCTGAACAAGGCATAACCAGTATTTATCTGAGTAACAGTGACTCAGTCTTTCACTCTCAGGAAGCGAAAGATATGCTGCGAATTCTCTCAGCGTGCCTGTCCCCAACGGATGAGCGCACATTACGCGCGGCCCTTGCTACCTCTTTGCTGAATCTCAATGCCGAGGCACTAGAAGCGCTAAACAGTGATGAATTACTGTGGGAGAAGGCCGTTGAAGAGTTTACCGACTACCAGCAACGCTGGTTTAACCAGGGTATATTATCCATGTTGCGCCACCTGATTCATCGCCGAGAGGTGGCAGAAAACTTGCTGACGTCTTCTTTTGGTGAACGACAGTTGACAGATGCTCTTCACCTTGGCGAGCTATTGGCAGATAAAGCCCTTGAGCTGGACAGCCATCATGGTTTATTACACTGGTTAGCCGAGATGATTGACACGCCCAACGACAATGCCGCTGAGCAGCAGTTGCACCTTGAGAGTGAGCGGAATCTGGTGAAAATTTCCACTATCCATAAATCCAAAGGGTTGGAATATAACGTTGTATTTATACCCATGCCCTGTTTAGCCAAGGTGGAAAAACAGGCCCTGTACCATGACGATAAGGGTGGAGTGATGATGGATTTACTCAACCCAAAAGAAGGTCAGGAAAAAGCCGACCAGGAGCGGTTGGCAGAAGACCTGCGATTGCTTTATGTTGCCCTTACCCGCTCTGTGTACCGTTGTTACCTCGGGCTTGCCCCGGTCAAGTCACGACCAAGCGGTAACAAAACCGATCTTCACCAAACCAGTATTGGCTGGTTGATTAACGGGGGCGAACCCATTGAGGCGGACAGCCTACAGAAAAAAGTAGAAAGCCTTGCGGCTGACTCCCCGGACTATTGCATCAGCAAACCACCTGCTCAGCCATTGCCTTCTTATCAGCCGCCCAAGCGTCAGGCTCCCCGGTTGGATGCCTTGACTTTTGAGGGCACCGTCGAGCGTCACTGGTGGATTACCAGTTACTCAGCTTTAATCCGTCACAGTGCTGCCCACACGCCCGCGCGCTCTGGCTCGGACACGCCCGACGCCAGCCTGGAGCAGGTGGGTTTTGATACGGAGGTCAGCAATGAGCGGGCTGACTCTGGAACGGGTGACAGTCACACACTGTTTGACTTCCCCAAAGGAGCAAAACCCGGCACGTTTCTCCATACTTTGTTTGAGCGTGTGGATTTTGCCGAAAAAGACCGGTACACACTGACTGCATTTGTTAAAGAGCAGTTGTTAATGGCAGGCTATGAAGAAGTATGGTGCTCTGCTTTGTGTACGTTGTTGTATAATTGCCTCAATACCCCCCTTGATGGTTATGCCCTTCGGTTGTCTGACATTCCCCTGGAGCACCGGAAGGTTGAGATGGAATTTATCCTGCCTGTTCACCAGCTTGAGCCCAAGAACCTTAATCAACTCATTCAACAGCATGATCCCATCAGCGCAACGCTGCCTGAGCTGGACTTTCAACAGGTTAAAGGCATGCTAAAGGGGTTTATCGATCTTACCTTTGTCCATGAAGGTAAATGGTACGTTTTAGACTATAAATCTAACTGGCTCGGCAATACCACTAACGATTATTCATACGACAATATGAAACTGGCTATGGCCGCACACCGTTATGATTTACAGTATCAGCTTTACTGTCTGGCTTTACACCGGTTGTTGCAACAGCGAATGGTTGACTACGATTATGAGCAGCATTTCGGTGGGGTGTTTTATCTGTTTTTGCGGGGCATTACTTTGGATGGTGCCAACAGACAGGGTATTTTCTATCACCGTCCGTCCCAGTCACTGATAAAAGCCCTGGATAACCTGTTTAAAACCGGTGTCAGGGAATCCGCCTGTTAAGCTGATCAAACCCTTAGAAGCAGTCTTAAAAGTCTGCCCGTAGCGAGGACTGCGAGAAATGGAGGATAAAAAGTCGCTTTTGTGAGGAGAATAGCGGGACTATTTGACGAA
>NZ_JAVLSP010000101.1:0-12706 GCF_031528575.1 Candidatus Sororendozoicomonas aggregata | reverse complement strand
ACGTAAAAAAAAAAGCAAAATAAATGTATGAAGCCATTTATAGGGATTTTTCCTACTAGAATCCCACTTGAGTTAATCGCTAAAAGAGAGTTTTCTATGAAAAATCAAAATTTTATAAAGTCATCTTTCTGCTTTCCATGGAGCCGTATGTGTGTAGAAGTTGCTAAAGATGATGATCATATTCTGGTAAGAGACAGTAAAAACCCGTCTTGCAAGCCTTTATCTTTTACTGAAAGAGAATGGCTGGCCTTTATAAAAGGCGCAAAAAATAATGAGTTCGACTTTTAAAAAAGGCTCCTGAAAAGCTTCTCAATCATGTTCCCCGAAAAACCAAAAAACAGACAGTCTTTCTCGTTGTTTCTCATCGGTTTGGCTTTTCACAAAAGATCATGGGCAGCTTCCTGGATTATCAACTTCACAATCTGACAGAGCCTAAAGAAGCAGTCTTAGAAGTCTGCCCGTAGCGAGGACTGCGAAAAATGGAGGATAAAAAGTCGCTTTTGTGAGGAGAATAGCGGGACTATTTGACGAACAAAAACGGCTTTTTAGACCCATTTCTCGTAGCCGCAGTAGGAGCATGACGTTTAAGACTGCTTCTAACTCATCACCTGATCAAGCTGACCTATGATATCCAATAAAACGGTGGAATGAACACCATCCACCGCAAAGGCCTCTTCAGCATAAGGTTTCATATTGGCTCCAACCGGCAACTCTGCTCCCTGGTCGATTATGGCCCGCACCCGCGGAATAAAAATCCACTGCAGCCACTGACTCAGACGCAGGGTATTCATACAAAAAGGCGTTGTGCTGGCCAGTGCTTCTGGCGAAGGTGGCAAACCCTCCCACAGCGCCAATTTCTTTAGCTCTTGCTCCATGGCATTGAGCAGATTAAGTACATCATGGGTCATTGAGTAGGGTTAACCATCAAGCAACGAAAAAAGAAGACTATAACAGACTACTGCCACCATGACAGCAGTCTTCTATTGAGTGAGTGAGACATTCACAACTGCTGTAGAAACTTATTTATATCCCGTTTCATCCGTTTGTCCGGAGCCAGACTCAAGGCTCTTGAGGCTAGCTGCCGCGCCTGATCCGGTTGCCCCTGCTGTTTGCGTAACAGGGCCATGCGATAGTACACCACCGGCGCTGTAGGACTGATCCGCATGGCACGCACAAGCCAGCCATCAGCTGCTGCCAGGTCACCTTTAGCTTGTGCTTTCTGAGCCTGATTCAGCAAGACCCCAACAGCTGAATCAGGCGCGCCGCCATTGGACAAGGCCGCCTCAGGTTTGAGTGTGGTTGTCGTCGTACAACCGGCAAGCAGCAGCGCAAGCACCATTGCTACATAACGAAAAACAACCATAATACGCGTCCTTTACTCAAACCAGGATTTAATTTTATCCATAACAGATGTCCCTTTCCCAAATGCGCAGCCCTCGGTTGCTTTCGGTGCCGATCCTTTGATATAAGGAAACCGTACGGCATTTTCACAGTAGCGGTATGTTTTCACGTTCTTTTCGGGTTTTACCCACTCAAGCTCAATATGCTCGGTAGGTACCGAATGGACAGACGTTAAGGGCACCGATGCCATAAAGTGCCGCCATACCGACAATGCTCCTGTGCTGCCATAGAAATGGGTTGGCGAATTATCATCATAACCTACCCAGCTGACGGCCATCAAATTACCGGAATACCCGGCAAACCAGCTGTCCCTCTGGTCATTGGATGTACCACTTTTGCCACCTAAGGCAATATCAGGATCAATGGACTGATAAGCCCGACGGCCCGTACCTTCGAGCATGTTGAGTCCCAAGACAAATCGTAGTAGCTCCATGCTGTCAGCATCCACTGTTCTCTCCACTGTCAGGCCATAACGCTTTAACGGTTTACTGTGGGCGTCAAGTACAGCATCGATAGCACGCAGGGGCATCCTGAAGCCACCACTGGCAATGGTTTGATACATATTCGCCATGTCCAGCGGTGACAGTGAGGCCGCTCCCAGTAATACAGACGGATAGGTCGGCAACGATTTTTTGATACCCAGTGCTTTAACAGTATTGAGGACATTATCAACACCAAGATCCATACCGATGTTCACTGTGGCCAGATTATAGGATTTCACCAGAGCCTGATACAGAGGAACAATTCCGTGAGTGATGCCGTCGTCGTTTTTAGGCTCCCAGAAACCGCCTGTACCCTCTTTGATCTTGACAGCCTCATCATTAACTAACGTGGTCAGCGTATAACGATCAGGGTTTTGCAGCGCTGTTAAATAGATCGCTGGTTTTAACAGTGAACCCACTGAGCGATAAGCGTCAATGGCACGGTTAAAACCATCATACCCCGAGTTTCTGTCACCCACCAATGCCAGCACATCACCAGTTTGGGCGTTAGTGACAACCAATGCACTTTGCAGTGCCTTTTCTTTGGTATTATCCAGAGAGTCAAGGGTTTTTGTGACACTTCTCTGTGCCGCCCTCTGAATGATGGGGTCCAGATTAGAGAAAATCCGCAACCCTTCAGAGGTTAAATCCTCCTCTTTATAATCTTCACGTAACTGCTGCTTTACCAAATCAATATAAGCCGGAAATTCGCTTGTCCTGAGCTGCTCCCGACTCACCACCTCCAAAGGTAGCTCTTTAGAGCGCTCAACTTCATCTGCTGGTGCAAGCCCTTGCTCAGCAAGTAAATCCAGAACCAGGTTCCTGCGCTCCAGCGCTCGCTCAGGGTGACGCCTCGGATCATAAAAAGAAGGCCCCTTGACCAGCGCAACCAACAATGCTGTTTTAGCCAGATTCAGCTCCTGAAGGGGCTGCGCGAAATAAAACTGGCTCGCCAGTCCAAAGCCATGCACGGCACGCCTTCCCTGTTGTCCCAGATAGACTTCATTCAAATATGTCTCAAGAATCTCGGCTTTGCTGTAATGCCACTCAAGCAATAACGCCATAATGGCCTCTTTGCCTTTGCGCGCCAGTGTCTGTTCATTGTTCAGGAAAAAGTTTTTTACCAACTGCTGCGTTAACGTACTGCCACCTTGCACAATACCGCCTGCCACTACATTCGTGAACATGGCTCGGGCAATAGCCTTGGGAGAGACGCCAAAGTGGTGGTAGAAATCCCGGTCTTCAACCGCAATCAAAGCCGGTACAAGGTACTGGGGAGCCTGCTCTGTACGAATCAATAAACGATCTTCGTAGCTTGCCGGATAAATCCCGCCGATCAATTGCGGATCAAGTCGTAGCAGAGGAAGAGACGAGCCGTTTTTACCATTTAGTGAAATCACTTTATTATGAGAAAAACGCACCTGCCCATAGGTAGAAGGCTCAACACCATCTGCAAACTGAAAACCCCGGCTGTAGATAGTGAAGTTATTACCTGAGCGAAAAAACGTTCCTGGTCGTTTAACAGTTTGAACAGCCTGATAACCCTGTTGTTTCAGCTGATGCTCAAGCGCATTGGGAGACAATACCTTTCCTTCATAAAGCTCCAACGCTCTGGCATAAACCTTGGCCGGAATCGCCCATTTTTTTCCTTCAAATTGCCGGGTGACAATACCGTTTAAGTGCCAGGCCAGTCCCCCCATAAACACAACAATGATAAGGCTGAACAACATGAATACTCTTCCCCAGCGTACTTTTCTCTTTTTTCCAGGAGGCTGGTTTGGAGGCTGAGAATGATCGCCGGTGTCGAGAGTATCTGTTACTTGTGGAGTTTCTGCCATAAATCTGCTTATGCGCTGTGCATTTCCTGTTTATACGGTTAGATACAGTTAGAATTGTGAGCTTTAATAATAAACGTAATGGCGTGCTTTTGTGATAAAAAAATGATTCTGCTGACATTCACTGGCTTATCAAAGAAAAACCCACTTAACGCTCAGCAACCTGAGTTCAACATAAGAAAGCAACGTTTTGTAGTACGGTGCCATTTATAAAAACTGTGGAGTGGCTCCATGCTAACCCGGATATTTCATAAACATGCTCCTGGCCTTGCTTGCTCCTTGCGGCTCTGAGGGAGTTTTGCTCAGTCAACCGTAATCCCCGGTACGGCGCTCCTTCGCAAAATCCCTTAGAGCCGCAAGGTTCTGCGCAATTCTCAGGGCAGTTTATGAAATATCCGAGCTAACAGCAGTATTTTGTGATATTGACGACGTCTGTCAGCATTTTGAAACGCAGGTCTTCTATGATTTTTTTTGTAACCCTGGGAGCCTGTCCGACTTATGCTTTCGAGCATAAAATTCAGTAGGGCGAGTCAGAATTTTCGATCAATTTGCGCGAATAGTTGATCTGTTTAAGCAAATTGATCGGAAATTCTGGCCGCACTTTCTCGCATTTTCTCGCATTTTCTCGCATTTTCTCGCATTTTCTCGCATTTTCTGGATTTTAGGCCGAAATTGTCTTAAGTCCGACAGGCTCCTGGCTATTATAGTCGTCTAACCATGATAATGAGACATCCAAAAGTAGTGCTTCAGATCCCGCTGGAACACTGAAGGAACCGATCCTTAATGGCATACAGGGCACTGGGGATCTTTTGAAAGCCGAAGTTTCTGCCACTCCATTGTCATTGCGTCAAACAACAGTAAATGACCGCTCACGCCCTGATCTATACCCACCAATAACTTAATGGCCTCTACAGCCTGCAAAGTACCAATTGTGCCTACAACCGGACCTAAAATACCCGACTCATGGCAACTTGTTTGATCAGCCCTGTCTTCACTGTATAAACAACGGTAGCAGGGGCCTCCTCGCTGTCGGTAATCATACACTGATAACTGCCCACTCATTTTTATTGCCGCACCATTGACCAATGGAACGGAAGCGCCTAAACAGGCGTCACTGATCGCAAATCGGCTGGAAAAACTATCCGTTGCCCCCAAAACAACAGTGGCACCGGAAATGACTTCTGCTAGCTGTTTTTCATCCAAACGTGCCTGAAGGGTATCAATCTGAATATCTGGATTCATTGCCCGCAACCGCCGGGCAGCACACGCAACTTTAGGCTTTCCGATATCTTGCTGGGTATAGAGTATTTGTCGCTGAAGGTTTGATAATTCAACCACGTCAGGATCAGCCAGTGTCAAGCGCCCCACGCCTGCTGCTGCAAGATACTGCGCTGCCGGCGTGCCCAGCCCACCCATTCCAAAAATAACAGCATGGGCCGTCAACAAACAATCTTGCCCAACCAGGTCAATGCCTGAGAGCATAATCTGCCGACTATACCTCAATAACTGGTCATCACTCAACATACTGACAAGTAAGTCCTATCCTTAATTCCATTTGGGTGAAACAATTCGTTCAGCCATCTTCAGGATTCAGCCAGGTTGCTAAAAAGGCGCGAAGCCAGCCGAACATCCACAATGTGGCGACTATACCTGTACTCAATTGACATCCTCCCCGACGTGAACGACGGGGGTTCCTGCTACCAGACGGCAATGCCCCGCCGCAGCGTATCCCTTACCAGTAGCGGTATACGCCTTATTCGACAATCTGCTCTACCTTTCGGACTGTTGAGATACACGGGCAAAAAGCGGAGGTATTTTACTTTTCCTGTCAGGTAGCGTAATCGTTGGAAACGCCTGACAGACAGAGAATACAACAAATGGCTTGCTTTGCAAGCCTCGCCTACATCTCCGCACAGAGAGGCTGTCGCGAAACGCTGAAATACACCCCGCACCGTCATCCTGTACAATTGCCTACCCCCAGATTCTATTGACAGAAGAACCTGACCAGACAGGGTATTTCTTACTATTCCTTCCCACGTTAAACGAACCAGCCCAGGTTACGCACAGTGTTGGTTTTCAACTACCACTGATTGAAATGGACCACAAAAATCGGACAGTGGTGGCAAAACGTATCCTGATGGAGCCCTTTCTCCAGACGCAATAGCCACTGCAGTCAAAATAGAAGGTATCCACTGAAAAACAAAGCATCTATACTGGTCATGGGTATAATTCCTCCTTGCTTGTTTTCTGACAATATTCCTTTTCTCTATGGCAAGTATGTCGTTCTTGACATAAACCCATCGTTTCATCCTTTTTATAAAATGACACTTCAGATCTAAAAAAGCATAAAAAAATACTACAAATTGAAAGTTACTACGAAAACTGTACGGTTTAAAAGTAACGTCTATTATTAAATAAACACCGCTTCCTTCGTTTAGAAATATAAACCTTAGTTCTAATTACCGGGGTTGAATTAGGTATCTGTATGTCTAGTGAGCTAATAGAATTAAAAAATCTGGGTAAAACATCTGTTCAATGGTTAAATGCTATCGGTATCAAGACGCTTGATCAATTAAGGAAAACAGGCTCTGTTGAAACCTACTGCAGAGTCCGTGACAGGGGGTTCAAAGTTTCTAAAGTCCTTCTCTATGCCCTCGAAGGTGCTTTAAATAATGCACATTGGAGTGAACTAACAAAAGAACAAAAGCACCGTTTATTACAAGCAGTCAATGCGAGGTCTGGCCTCCAATAAATAATCCATTAATACCCATTGGCTTTTAATGGATTGTGGGGAGCAGGCACTCATTTGATTTTCACCGCTATGAGTAAGCCTGCCTTTTGATGTAAAGAGCTTGACTATAAAACTATAAGATCTTCCTGATAACGCCAGGTGTTACGGGCGCATACGTGAACGCCATTGATCTGACGACATCGTCTGTCCAAAGTGAACAAAATGAAAAAGTAGCGACATTACTCCTTATTACGCTCTTCATTTTTGTTCAACTGATTGGTTTCCATGAAAAATCACTTTCTTTATCCGCAGTACAGATAATCTCCGTTTTTGTTTTGTGGGTATTAGCAATATCGATTATCATCTTATACCAGTTCAGGCAACCATAGCTTGTATCTTTTGATGTCAAAACAACACTTTTAGTCGGAGATATTAGTCGCCCGCCTTCCTTACTCTTAATGTCAAAACGAAGACAAAACCTGTCAACTATCTCCATATTTTTTACAGTAGCTTCTCCTTTTTCTGTTCGGCATCTTAAGGTGACCGGAGTGGGCGGAACAGTAGCAGTCATCCTGATTTTAACTGTCTCAGGGTTAAACGTATAATGGGAAGTGTTTCCAGCGTAACTCGTACTGGCAGCTAACAAAAAAAGTAAAGATGAAGAAACTAAGCTTAATGTTGTCATGATAACTCCAACGGTAATCACTCAAACTCAAACACATCCACAGCAATTATTGCCGAAAGTGTGACGTAACAGTACACTGTCAGCAGTTTCCGCAGAACTGATTAAAACATAACAAGAGCTGTCGTTTGAACCCTTGTTGCTACAATCATGGACTATACGGTAGAATTTCAACACTCTAGTAACAACATCGTAACAACAGCTGAAAAACTGCTCAACACAGCTTCTGAATCTGAACAAGCGGCTAAAATTCCAGACTTTCGCAAGAAAAGTCAGCATAACATTATCACAATTTCACCATTCATGATGCAGTGATAAGTACTTTTGCAGTGATGCGCCTGAAATACCCTCACTACTATCCTTTGACCGAGATTGCGCCAATAAGCCAGACAGGCTGATGTCGAAACGCACTGTTTCAGAAAATTCTTTATCCGCCTGATTGCCTTTGCGCAAGGATCTGGTCCCGAGCGAGAAAGAACGTCTGTCATTTATTATTATTGAACCCCGATGATTTTGCGCTAGTTTTAAAAGAATACAGTCTTGAAATTCGCTCCCCTGCCTTGCTGTAAACGGGTGGATTTTCATTCATTCACAGCTTCACCTGTTTGACAAAACGGCGATGGCATACCATGGAACTTTTGAATTTCAAAAACCTGCCCATTAAGCGCAAATTGCGCTACGCAATGCTCATTACTGCCTACACTGTATTACTCGTTACTCTGTCTATTCAAACAATTAATGACCTCCTCAATGCACGGACTGAATTGGTCAGAGACCTTGAGTCGTTGACAGAAATTACCAGCTCCAACGCGGAGGCATCATTAATGTTTGACGACAGTCATTCTGCCGAGCGCCTGCTAAACGCCTTCTCAACGACCCCCCATATACAATCAGCACAACTATTTACCAGCACCGGTCAACCCCTGGCAATTTATCATCGGCCTCAGAGTAAACTCGAGCGTTTCAGCCAGGGGGCACTTGAGTTACCGGTAACGAATTTCAGTAATAACCGGCTGCATCTCTATCGTCCCATACACGTAGATGGTCAGTTTCTTGGCGGTATTTATATACAGTCAGACCTTTCTCTCCTTTATCAGGAATTGTTTAAAAATCTTCTTGTTGCATTGATGGCAGCGCTGGCTTCAGTCATCGCAGCATCAATTCTCACCTCCCGTCTTCAAAGGCTGCTTGCTCGCCCTGTCACCGAGCTTGCAGCGGTAATCAGCGACATTACTGACAACGAGCAATTTGACCGAAAAGTCCACACCGATAACAACGACGAAATTGGGCAACTCTATCAATGCTTTAATAACATGCTCCATCAAATTACCGAGCGGGATTTGCGGCTTCAACACCACCGCGAAGAGTTAGAAACTGCTGTTGCAAACCGAACCCGCGAACTTGATACAAAAAACTCCCAGTTAAAAGACAGTGTTGAAGAAATGAACAGAGCCAAAGACGTCGCTATTGAAGCGGCAAAAGCAAAAGGTATGTTCCTTGCCAACATGAGTCATGAAATCAGAACACCGATGAATGGCGTACTTGGAATGCTTGAGCTGCTGCAAGACACCCCGTTGAATAAAGAACAAAGTGACTTTTTGAATACTGCCCACGCTTCTGCCGATACGCTGCTTCATATTATCAATGACATCCTCGACTTCTCCAAAATTGAAGCGGGGAAAATGCCTATAGAATGCATTGATATGGACCCCGGAGCACTCACAGAAGACGTCTGCGCCCTGTTAATTGCCACTGTGCGGGAAAAACAGCTTGAACTAAACTGCTACACCGACACTCAACTCCCCAAAAAACTGCAAGGAGACCCCCTTCGCTTACGACAGGTACTCACTAACTTATTAAGCAATGCGGTCAAATTTACTGAGCGGGGGAGTATCACTGTCCGTACCAGCCTGGTGGCACACCAGAAAAAAACTGTCATCGTGCGTTTCTCTGTTGAAGATACCGGTATTGGCATCCCCCCCGAAGCACAAAAGAAACTGTTCTCCTCATTTACTCAAGCTGACGGTAGCACTACCCGGAAATTTGGGGGCACGGGCCTGGGGCTGACCATTTCCCGTCAGTTAGTCAACTTGATGGGGGGAGATATCAGCGTAAGCTCCGAACAGGGCAAAGGCTCCCTGTTCTCATTTGAGATAGCCATGCAACCATCGACCCAGTCAATGGCGTTACCCGACCAGGAATCCTGCCAGACATTAACAGGCGTAAAAGCACTGATCGTTGATGACAATGCAACAAATCGTGAAATTTTACGGCATTACCTGCGCGCGTGGGAGATGCCCTATGAAGAAGCCAACAATGGCAGACAAGCGTTGGCAAAACTCCGCGAAGCGGCCAGCGATGCCCCCTTTGCCGTGGTCTTTTTGGATATGCATATGCCCGACATGGACGGTGTTGAATTATCAACAATCATCAAAAACGATGAAAGGATCAATGACAACAAGCGGATAATGCTAAGCTCAGTCGGCCTCATCTCAACCACAGAACAAAAACAGGCAGGCATACACGCTTGCCTGAGCAAACCCTACCGACAGTCACAACTGCTCGATATTACCTTGGCAGCCATGCGGGGAGAGGGCAAAACAGAGGCGGCCGCCACCGCCGCGGCACACACGGTGATACGCCATGATGCTCAGCTACTTTTGGTTGAAGACAATACAATCAATCAGAAAGTCGCTGTCAGTATGCTGAACAAACTGGGTTTTCACCATATTGATATAGCCGATGATGGTGCCATTGCTGTGCGTATGTCGGAAAAAAAACAGTATGACCTTATCTTCATGGATTGCCAAATGCCCAACATGAGTGGGTATGATGCCACAAAACACATCCGGAAACGGGAAACCAGTCAACACCAGCCAAGGGTGCCCATTGTTGCGATGACGGCCAATGCCATGGTTGGTGACAGGGAAAAATGTTTAACCTCAGGCATGGATGACTACCTCTCCAAGCCCATCAAGCTGGACTTGTTGAAAAACCGGTTGGAATACTGGCTGGATTCACCGTCCCACCCTCAGGCAAGTAACACAAAGCATCTTGAAGACCCTCAGACATCAGCGCCACCTGCTGAAGTGATTAAGATAGAAACCCTTACTATGCTTGAGGAGCTAATGGAAGAGGAGTTCTATGGTCTGCTGCAAAGCTATATTGAGGATGCCCACCAGCTCATGGCGGATATTGAATCGTCCCTGCGACAAACAGATATAAAGCTACTCACCAGGGCCTCACACACACTCAAATCAAGTAGTCAGAATATTGGCGCCATCCCTTTGGGGGAGATCGCGGGAGCCATTGAAAAAGCGAGCCTTGACAATAATCTTGACAGTGCCGCCACCCTTATTGATAGCCTGAAGTCAACGGCTGCTGATACGATGAAAGCCCTTCTTCACTACAAACAATCAAAGGAATGATTATGAGCCTGGTACAACGCATCAAGTTTAAACTCTTTCGGTTATTCCTCAATGAGTCGATTTTAGGAGGGCTTACTGTACTGCTCCCCCTTGCCATTATGCTGTTCTTTTTTGGCTGGCTCATCCAAACCATCGGAGAGTGGATCAGCCCTTTGGCTCACTTGTTTGATGGCTATGGTATTCCGATTTTTGTGTCAGATATCGTTGTTATTCTCCTTATTATTGTTTCCTGCTCTGTTGTCGGCCACTTTGTTCGAACCCGGTTTGGTAGCTGGCTCTATAAAACATTGGAAACCCGCCTTCTAAAAGCCCTGCCTGGCTACCGCTCACTGAAAGAGATCGTAGAGATGATACTGAGAAAAGATGCCGCTCCATTTAAAGGCGAAGTGGCACGTGTATGGCTTTATGGAAAGGCAACCCCCACATGGACCATTGCCCTCATTACCAGCAGGCATGTCGATGGAAGCTATACCGCGTTCGTTCCAACAGCACCGAGCCCTGCCTCCGGGGTTATTTATCATCTGCCAAGCGACCAGGTTGAACTCCTACCCGGGATTTCCATGGATCAGGCTTTCAAGGTTATTGTTGCCTGTGGCGCGGGATCATCCAGTTTATTTGAAAACAGCGCACCCTCAACGATTTCATCCACTTCATGAATTCCACTTGAGAAGCGCCTGTTATCAGGGCAATCTATCGCTTTATTGCCCAATTGCTTCATAGGGAGACCCAGCTTGACCTTTCGGCTATATAAGAACACGTTTAAGATCACCTCGCCTCTTTCCGGCTTATCACTGAAATTTCAATTGATGATTTTATATGGCGCGCTTATCGTATCAGTCACGGCGTTTAGCTCCTGGTTAGTTTCATCACAGACCCAGGCTGCCAACACACAGCAAATACAAAATATTGGCACACTGCTCAGTGAGCAAACAGCAAAAGCAGCAGCCAACATGCTGATGACCGGGGACCGGCTCAGCCTGAGCATCCTCCTGAACAACCTCGTACAAAGCCCCTATATAAACCAGGCATCAATTTATAGTATTGATAACCAACGTATCGGACACGCCAAAAATACGGCAGTACCTCTTTCACACGCCACACAAATCACGCCTGCACCTATTCACTCTCAGGATGTTATCGCAGGCTATGTTCACTTATCCCTCAATGACGCTTTGTTAAAGCAAAGCGCAAGGGGAGTGATTCACACGATCTTTGCGATTAACGCCCTGTTACTTGTCATCGGGCTTGCGCTGGTTTATCTCTTTGGCGATAAAATCACCAGACAACTCCAGTTAATTGAGCGACAACTGCGCTCTGTACTGACACAACAACCCGGCTATATTAAACCAAAAGGCGAGGTGGCCCGTATTGCTGCCTTGTTAGAGCACCAACTGACAGAGAAAAATAAAGAATCTGCTGCCGAGACATCAGAATTAACAGAGAGCGAAATATCCGCTATTGTGGCTATACGCCCTAAAAATATGAGCCGACTACAACAAATACTGGCACCGCAGGACTTAATCCTGATCGTCGAGCAGAATGCTCTGATGGTTGAAGAAGCCGCCAGACGTTATAATGGGACTGTCAGCTACTCACCAGAGGGCAACTGTTATATTCGTTTTTCAACTTCAACTTTCTCAACCATGGACGGCCATGACTTTGCGCTTAATGCCTTACATTGCAGCTTGCTGATTCAGGCAAACTCCCACGATACGGTAAACCACAACGTGGCAACATTACAAATAGGTCTGGGACTTTGTATCAGTGATACCAGCCCAGAATACCCCGAAAGCAAACATCCGGCCCTTGAAGACAGCGCCGCCAGCCAGGCTTTAATGCTCGCCAGCTTGCCTGGTACTGATGGTCTGCATTTACTACGCGAACAGCTTAGCTGGTTTCCTCCCGAAAGTATCGAGATTGATGTCTGTGGCCATGGTGATGATATTGTTCTGGCCGTTTCATCACTTTCCCTTGATAGCACGATAAAACATCAGACAGAGTAATTCTGACAGCCTGATCACCCTCGAGCTGAACCACACCATAAAATGGCTGCTAACCCGGATATTTCATAAACCGCCCTGAGAATTGCGCGGAACCTTGCGGCTCTAAGGGATTTTGCGAAGGAGCGCCGTACCGGGGAGTACGGT
>NZ_JAVLSP010000100.1:0-13250 GCF_031528575.1 Candidatus Sororendozoicomonas aggregata | reverse complement strand
CTCGGGGCGGGGCTAGGGGGTGTTCCGCAATAGGGTCAAAATCATGGGGTGGCCTGTTTGGCGTAGCTGGCGTGTCTGATTGCGTGTTGTCATAAAAAGAAGCGTGCACAGGTTTTTCAGGCGGTGATATGTGTCTTCCTTCCAACTCTTTCGCGGGGTACTTGTTATCATGACCAGTAGGGTTCTTCAAAAGAGAGGGAGACACTTCATGAACCGTGACTTTATATCGCCCAAACAATGCCTGAAAAAAAGCACCGGTGACATGGGCAGCTCTGAACAACGTGTTACTCTTTTCATGTTTATTCCAGCTGTGCTTACACGCATGGGTCAAACTTAAGCTCACTTTCATGTGGTAATCTCTTTTTATTAATCAGTGGCTGTATGAATTTACAAAATACTAATATTATCTGCCCAGTCGCTCAGATCTGTAGCCTTTCCACTATTAAACGGTGAGATGTCCGGGTGCGTGATTTTAATGTGTCACTAATAAGCCGAGTGCCCGAGGGACAGGGCGCGTTTTGGGGATTCATCGAACAAACAATCGTCGCCCGTCACTTAGAACCAGTCTTAAAAACTTCCCCGCCGGGTAATATCGCTTCTTTTCGAGAATAAAGCGCTGGTGTCGTTTTACTTGATAAATGAACAACGACTGTCATCTGTCTGAAAGCCCTCTGCTATTTCCCTTAGCAGAGGGGCATGATCAGCTAATAGCGGGTATAAAAGGCACTTTGGAGACGACATCCGCATTTTGAGCCCGATGGCGCATAAAATGATCCATCAACACAATGGCCACCATGGCCTCAGCGATGGGTGTTGCCCGAATACCGACACAGGGGTCATGACGACCTTTGGTAACCACTTCCACAGGATCACCCTGTACATTGATTGAACGGCCCGGTGCCGTCATACTGGAGGTGGGCTTCAGGGCAATGTGGGCAATCAAGTCCTGCCCGGAGGTAATCCCGCCCAACGTGCCACCGGCATGGTTCGACAAAAAACCTTCAGGCGTCATTTCATCACGATGTTCCGTGCCCTTTTGCGTCACGCTGTTGAAACCGTCACCGATTTCAACCCCTTTAACGGCATTGATACTCATCAGCGCATGGGCAAGGTCAGCATCAATGCGGTCAAAGACCGGCTCACCGAGACCGGGGGGCACCCCTGTTGCCATAACAGAAATTTTTGCGCCAACGGAGTTGCCTTCACGACGGAGGCTGTCAATCAGTTGCTCCATGGCAGGGACTTTATCAGCATCGGGTGAAAAGAACGGGTTGTTATGGACTTCGTTCCAGTCCATTTTTTCAGTCTTGATGGTGCCAAGCTGCGATAAATAGCCTTGTATTTTAATGCCTCGCATTGCCAGACATTTCCTGGCGATGGCACCGGCGGCAACACGCATGGCGGTTTCCCGCGCCGATGAGCGGCCACCACCACGGTAATCCCTGAATCCGTATTTATGCATATAGGTATAGTCTGCGTGGCCGGGGCGAAAAATATCTTTTATCGCCGAATAATCCCGGGATCGCTGATCGGTATTTTCAATCAATAAACCAATGGGGGTTCCGGTGGTTTTCCCCTCAAACACACCTGAAAGAATGGTTACCTTGTCGGGCTCTTTTCGTTGCGTGGTGTATTTTGATGTGCCGGGCTTACGGCGATCGAGATCTTTTTGCAGATCAGCTTCTGTTAACGCGATACCCGGCGGGCAGCCATCAACAACGCAACCTAGCGCAATGCCGTGGGACTCACCAAAGGTGGTCACTTTGAACAATTGGCCAATACTGTTTCCAGCCATAAATAACCTCAGGCGTGACTGCTGTTTTTTATACGGTGTCTGAATACTTTCTGATATTCACGGCAATCAGCGGCTGGCAAGATCAGCACGCCATGACCGCCCGCTTCAAATTCTGGCCAGATAAACGGTACCTCAGGATAGGCCTCCTTTAGCGCCCACTGGCTGTTGCCAACCTCTACTACCAATAAACCATTCTCTGATAAATAATCCGCCGCCCTGGCCAGTATTACACGGGAAAAATCCAACCCATCGCAACCAGCTGCCAGCCCCAGGCCAGGCTCATAGTGAAATTCATCCGGCATGTCAGACATATCGTCTTCATCCACGTACGGCGGATTACTGAGAATCAAGTCATAGCGGGGCTTTTCTGTGGTATTCTCCAGAGCATCAAACAGATCAGAACGCAGGGTTTGTACCCGTCCCCATAATTCGTGGCGGTCAATATTAATCATTGCCACCTCCAGGGCATCCTCTGAGATGTCCAGCAGATCTACCGACGCTTTTGGAAAAGCATGGGCAGCAGCCAATCCTATACACCCGGAGCCAGTGCACAAATCCAGGATGCGATGGACGGGAGTACCTTCCAGCCATGGCAGAAATTCATTATTAATCAACTCCGCAATGGGGGAGCGGGGAACCAGAACCCGCTCGTCAACGTAATAGGGTTCACCGCAGAACCAGGCCTGGTTTAATAAATAAGCCAGGGGTTTGCGTTCACTGACACGTTGCTCAATTAGCTGCCCAACCTTTTCCCGTTCGCTAATACTCAGGCGGGCATCAAGATAATCATCCGGCAAGTTCCAGGGAAGACTCAGCACCTGAAACACCAGATGAAGGCTTTCATCCAGGGCGTTGTCGCTACCATGACCAAAAAACAAGCCCGCCTCACTGAAGCGGCTCGCACCCCAGCGAATAAAGTCTCTAACGGTTTTCAACCCTTCACAGGGTTGTTTGGGATCGGTCATTGTCTTCGTCCGAAACAGATAATAAAACAGGCTTTCTGTCTCCTTTGTGTCAACAGAACCCGGAACGGGTTAAAATAGCATACTATTTCACTCATCTGGAGTATCTGCTCACTAATCTGTGCATTTACTTAGAAAACAGGTATGCCCAACAATGTCAAACGCTGATAATGATGACGATGATTCATCCCGGCTATTTCGGGAAGCCATGGAAGACGTCAGGCCGTTAAAAAGTACAAAAACGCATCAGCGCTCTCCCAAGGAAAGGCCATTACCAGCAGCTACTTATCAGGCACGACGAGCGGCGGCACAACGTGCCGGACGGACGACAGGTGGCGCTGCCCTTTCTGACGCCTGGGTGGAGCCTGTTGGTCCTGACCAGTGGATTCACTTTGCCCGGACAGGTATCCAGCATACCCGACTGAGACAACTGAGAATGGGGACTCTTCCTATACAGTTTCAGCTCGATCTTCATGGTTATAGTATTGAAGAGGCAAGAGAGACTACCGCCGAGTTTCTCCATTTTTGCCAGCGGCAGGGTTTTGTATGTGTCCGTATCATCCATGGTAAAGC
The DNA here is from genome assembly GCF_031528575.1 of Candidatus Sororendozoicomonas aggregata. Taxonomy (NCBI): domain Bacteria; kingdom Pseudomonadati; phylum Pseudomonadota; class Gammaproteobacteria; order Oceanospirillales; family Endozoicomonadaceae; genus Candidatus Sororendozoicomonas; species Candidatus Sororendozoicomonas aggregata. Next base: position 9,920 of record NZ_JAVLSP010000100.1, on the reverse strand, counting down.
CCATCGCAGCCCTGATCGAAGCGTAACCTTAAAAAGTCATATTAATCATTGGCTTAAACAGATTCCTTCAGTCCTTGCCTTTTGCACGGCACCGGCATCTGAAGGGGGGACTGGTTCCGTACTGGTTCTGATTAAAAGGCGGTAGCTAAGCTCCATTTCCTTCAGCTGGTAACCTCCGGGCAGGGCACAACTCCCAGGGACAGGGACCAGTCAACAGGCTCAATGCCTTTGCTGACAAGATAGGCATTGGCTTTTGAAAAAGGCTTACTGCCAAAAAAACCGCGATGGGCGGATAGTGGCGATGGGTGCACAGATGTCAGGACACAATGACAGTCTTGATCAATAAACCGCCCTTTCTTTTGCGCGTAGCTTCCCCAGAGAATAAAGACGATATGTTTACGTTTTTCATTCAGTTCCGCGATGATGCGATCGGTGAACTGTTCCCAGCCCTGCCCCTGATGTGAAGCGGCTTTTTTATGCTCCACAGTGAGCACGCTGTTGAGCAGTAACACCCCCTGCTTTGCCCAGCTTTCCAGGGAGCCATGGTTGGCCGGAGGAATGTTCAGATCGCTGTGCAGTTCTTTATACATATTTAACAGCGAAGGCGGAATGCGCACACCGGGCCGAACAGAGAAGGATAAACCATGTGCCTGACCCGGACCATGGTAGGGGTCCTGCCCAAGTATCACCACCTTGACCTGATCAAAAGGGGTCAGGTCAAGGGCATGAAAATACTCACTACCTTTTGGATACAGGACTTTTCCCGCGGCTTTTTCATTGAGTAGAAATTGTTTGAGCTCCCACATGTACTCTTTTGTGAATTCATCCTGAAGATGCAGTTTCCAAGACGGTTCCAGCCTGATATCCACCATGGGGGTCTCCTGTTATCTCAGCAGGATTATACCCTCTTCAACAGTGCCCAAAAAGACCTGAGAAGACCTGAAAAGACCCAAAAAACGCTCAGAGGCAGCCTGAAAGTCCGGGTTCAGTGAGGGTAAAGAGAAATGGAAGATAAAAAGTCGATTTTGAGGGGGCGAGTAGCCCGTTAATTAACGAACAAAATCGGCTTTTTAGACCTGTTTATCACAGCCCAAAGCAGCGGTATGACGTAGTAAGACAGCTTCTGAGAGTCATGAACTACCGAGCATCAGTTCAACCTGACGCCTTAACAGAACCCTGGCAAGCTTGAAATCTACAGGCTTTTCCCTGACAAGGGCATCGTATTCAACCTGATTGATGATGCTGGCAAACAGACGCGCGTCAATGGCGGGTTGCGCGGAACCCATCTGCTCAAAAAAATTCTCAAGGCTTTCAAGGAAACACCGTTGGTGACGGTAGGCAATTGGGCGGAGGTTATCATTTCGAATACATTCGATTTGGAAACAACGTTCAACAATAATCAAATCACGGTGATGCTCCAACTGTGCCTGAACATAGCCTACCGCTAACTCTGTCATATTGTTAACAAAGGCTTCCCTGGCTTCATCGGTGTTATCCAGGCTATTGGCGGCAGCTTGTAGTTGTGATTCGGAATCTTGCCAGAAGTCACTGAATGCTTCTACGCCCATTTCCACGAATAAAGTAAACGCATCGCTAATCAGATCTGTAATATCCTTAAAGTAATAGGTTGTCGCGGAAAGGGGGACTTCGGCCTCTTTGGCGACAGCGCGATGGCGAACGCCCCTGACACCCTCACGCACAACAATTCTCAGAGCGGCTTCTAAAATTTTCCGACGACGTTGCTTACTGTTCGCCCGGCGGGCTTCGCGCCCCTGATATTTCAAATCGACTACAGATGAGGAATCTTTTGTTACTTCCATAAAAGCTGCCTTTCGTCTAAAAATTATTTACGATGAAGGTTTTATTTTTCATATAGAACACCAATCTACAAGTTAGCAGTTACTGATCACTCTGCCAGTCAGCGAGTAGAAATTATAAAAATGGATTTATAACAGCGTTATAAAAGAGGGGTTAAAAAAATAGCAGCCGAAATTAAAGCTGCCAGTGAATCACCAGAGGACAAAATATAAGGCTCTGTGGGGAGGGGCAATTTTAAGGGAAAGGGTGATTTAAAGGGGAAAATGAGTCACTGAAAATCGGTATCAGGCTCCTGGGCCACGGGGCATTGGCTGACGCCATGGGACGTCGTGAAAGGAAGAGGCTTCAGCCTTGAGAGTGGAAATCTGACCGATAAAGACAGAATAAAGCACCTGCCTCAGGGCGTCACTCGGGGGTAAAGTGTACGGTGGTACTCAGAGAAAAGCCCGGCAATGGGCTGGTCATGGTCATCTCGCCATTTTAGACAGGGGCTGGAATAGCAGACTGATTCTGGTGAAGCGGTTGTACGATCCCGATTTTCAGTCACTCATTTCCCGTTCAAATCAGCATTTCACTTGATATTGTCCTATCACTATAACAGGGTGTTGTTTAAAAATTCTTCCATATCCTTCAATCCCATATCATTCCCTCCACAGGCTTTATCTATTTCACATTTTAACTCTGCCAGCGCTTTGTACCCGTAATTGGGCTTTACCTTGGAAGTAAAGTAGTTTTTATCGTTAAGACAGGAACGGTATAAGCAAATACACTCCTTGATACTTCTTAATTTCATTTTTGGGAAGGCGTATATCGCTAGAGACAGGTGTGATCTCAGTGGTGAATTGCCGTCTTTTATAGGGACAAAGGGAGCTCTGCTGGTGTGCCTTACCTTTCCGTTGTAAAATTCAAACATATTACCATACTTTATTGTTATCGGATCGAGCATGTTTAAAACGGCTGGGTCGGTTATCACTCTGGAATAATTGGTAATATAGTAATCATTTGAACAGCAAATAAGACAACGACCAATGTTCTCAGGATCGGAAAAGTATTGGGTAATACGTCCAAAAAAAAACTGAGATTTGAAATAGACCGTCGGGCATGACCTGGGACTGCCAGTGTAGCCGATGATATTTTCAGGAATATAAAAGTCATCTCTATAGCCCATTGTTACTCAAATTTCCTACCAGTTTTTTTTTGCCATGGTAGTCATTACCCGATCGTGTTCAAATACGTAGATCCTGCATAGGCTAAGGAGCAGTCTAAAAATAACTTCCCGATTTTCGTTCACCCTGAACTCCGCGCTTGCCGAAGAGTTCAGGGTGGTGGCAGCGAGCTTCGACAGGCTCAGCCCGAAGGGCAAAACTGGGAAGTTATTATCAGGCTCTTACTAAAGATCCGTTTTACGGGTATTCTGCCGTTTTTGCCATGGCAGTTAAGAGCAGACACGCTATAACTAAAAAGAACTATGGCGGTCTAAAAATGCTTTCATATCCTTTGATCGCATATCCTTTTCTCCACAGGCTTTACTGATATCACGCTTTAACGCTTCGAGCGTGTTGTACGCGAAATTAGGCTTTACCCAATTAAAAAAATAGTCATTATCTTTACGAGAATTAAGGTATAAATTAATACAATCCTTAATGCTTTTAAATTTCATGTTTGGGAAGGCGTATATCGCTAAAGAGAGGGATGACCTTATTTGTGAATGGCCTTTTTTTATAGGGGTAAAGGAGGTTCTGCTGATATGCTGGATAGCCCCGTTATAAAATTCAAACATACCACCATACTCTGCTTTATTGAGATAAAGCTCCCTCAAAATCTCCGGGTCAGTTATTGCTTTGGAATAATTGGCAATATAATGATCATTCGAACAGCCAACAAGAGAGCGACCAATATTGTCGGCCCTGTGATAATGTTGCGTTATACGCCCAAAAAAACACTGGTATAGAACTTACGCATTGACAGCACCGACAAAAAATGGCCTTAACCAGTCTTTTCCCTCTGAGAAGTCCTTTATAAACTCCCAAGTGGCTTCTTTGAGGGCATCTTTTCTCACGCTGTAAATACTCGTTATTGACTCTGACACTTTCATGACCTGTAAGCAGGTATACCCAAAGATAGCCGCAAATATATGGTTATTGATTTGCTGCTTTCCTCGCACCTGAAAACGCTCAATGTTACACAGCTGCTTCAGCGCCCTATGATACTCCTCAATATACCAATGATGGCTGTGTAGCCTGTCAAAGAATGATTTCGATAACGTCTCCGGTTCTGCATCAGGAGTGTAAACAACGTAATGGCGCGGCTCGTTTTTTAGCCACGTCCGATAAAGTCGCACAAACCCAAAGTCACGTAGCCATACGGTTATCCCCTCTTCGGGGACTTCAAGGCTATGCACTTGTTGATACTGACCCTTTAGGATAGAAACAGTCCGGTTGCTTTTGACAGCAAACATAAAGCCCAGACCGTTGTTTTTTACGGCCTTCAGGTTTGCAGTACTGCTATACCACGAGTCACCCGTAACAAAGGCAGGTTTTAGTCCCCATGCAAGCACCTCCTGAAGCATGTCGATAAAATACTCATTTTTCGACTTACCTTCAGATGGATCGTAAAGACGATAATTGACAGGCTGGCTGTAGCCGTTGATATCTGTGTAATAGAGCGTAATGAGGTTTATACCCTTAACTGCTTTATGGTGCTTTCCTGAATAGTAGTAGCCCACGTAAGCCATGTAACGGCTATAAGGCTTGTCCAGTACCGTATCGTCAACAGACAAAGTGCCGCCTTCGAGGATGAGTTTAACGGCTGCTTTCATAAAAAGGTCTTTAGGAGCAAATTGCTCTCGTTGAAGGAAGCGGTTAACGCTGTCGTGTGATACGTCACCTAAATCGCTAAAGCGGGTGCATGTGGCAGACTTGGGTTCACACAATAAAAAACCTGTGTATTTAGCGAGGTCACACTTCGCTGTTGTGGGTCTGGTTATCTTCCTACGCACGACAAAATCTGTTTACTTTTGCATATGGCTGATTTAGCAGTTTTTTCAACCTGCTGTCAATGCGTAAGTTCTATGGTATTCAAAATAGACCGTCGGGTTTGACATAGCGCTGCCAGTGTAACCGGTGATATTTTCAGGAATATAAAAGTCATCTCTATAACCCATAATCAGACCACTTAAATTACACATTGAGCCAATTTTGCCATGGTAATCATGTTGTAGCCGTGGATCAAACACGCAGATCTTGTATAGGTTGAATACCCGTTTTATGGGTATCGCCTAGTTTTTCCATAGAAGCTGTTCACAGTGTCAGTTGTCGTTTTTCACAAAAGATTATGAACAGCTTGCAAGTCAGTTTTATTTACGCCTGAGGCCGCATATGGGGAAATAATAAAACATCCCGAATGGACGGAGCGTCGGTAAACAGCATAACCAGCCGGTCGATACCAATGCCTTCACCGGCAGTGGGTGGTAAGCCGTATTCCAGGGCATTGATATAATCCGCATCGAAGTGCATGGCTTCATCATCACCGGCGTCTTTCTCCGCCACCTGTTGTCGGAAACGCTCTGCCTGGTCTTCAGGGTCATTCAACTCTGAGAAGCCATTGGCTATTTCACGACCGGCCACAAAAAATTCAAAACGCTCGGTCACAAAAGGGTTTTCATCATTACGGCGTGAAAGGGGAGACACTTCTGTCGGGTAATCGGTGATGAACGTTGGGTTCAGCAGACGGCGCTCAACGGTTTTTTCAAAGATCTCAATCTGGATCTTACCCAACCCCCAGGTGCCTTTTACTTCGATATCAAGTGTTTCTGCCACCTGGCAGGCCGACTCACGATTATCGATATCCGCTGCGTCCAGATCGGGGTTAAAGCGCAAAATAGATTCAAACACAGACATCCGGGCAAAGGGCTTACCGAAATTAATGGTTTGCCCTTGATACTCAAACGTCGTTTTACCCATTACATCGTCAGCCAGGGCTTTTAACATGGCTTCGGTATGATCCATCATGTCGTTGTAGTCGGCGTACGCCTGGTAAAACTCCAGCATAGTAAACTCAGGGTTATGACGGGTGGAAAGTCCTTCATTACGGAAATTCCGGTTAATTTCAAACACCCGTTCAAAACCACCCACAACGACACGCTTCAGGTACAGCTCAGGGGCAATACGCAGATACATATCGATAGCCAGCGCATTGTGGTGAGTCACAAACGGGCGGGCTGTAGCACCACCGGGAATGACCTGTAACATGGGCGTTTCTACTTCCATGAAATCCTGCTTGCGGAAGTAAGCGCGAATGCCGTCCACGATTTTTGAGCGGGTAAGGAATACCTCGCGTGATTGCTCACTGGTAATTAAGTCAACGTAGCGCTGACGATAGCGCATTTCCGTATCCGTCAGCCCTTTGTGTTTTTCAGGCAGTGGACGAAGTGATTTAGTCAGTAGCCGCGCGCTTGTCATGTCCACGTAAAGATCACCCTTGCCAGAGCGGTGAACTGTGCCTTTCACGCCAACAATGTCACCCAGATCCCAGGTCTTGATGGCTTTTAACTGCTCTTTTGGCAAAACCTTGCGGTTGACGTAAAGCTGGATACGCCCGGACATATCCTGGAGTTCCATGAAGGCGCCCCGGTTGAGCATAATTCGCCCTGCCACACTCACCTGGTGACCTGCTTCCAGCAGGCTTTCTTTGCTGGCATCTTTGTAGGTGTCCCGCAAATCACCTGCCAGGGCGTTACGGCGGAATTTATTCGGGAAGGCAACACCTTCAGAGCGAATCGCAGACAGCTTTTCCCGGCGCTGAGCTACCAGTCGGTTTTCTTCCTGAACGTTAGTCACCGATGCTTCATCAGACATAAGTCCATCCATTTTTCATTCTTTCATCAAAATCAAGGGCCAGGAGCTTAACGCCGACCTGCTGGAAAAAAACCAGATTTGACCTGGCTTGTATGCTGTTTTCTACCAATAAAGCCACTATTGCCCCGAGTATTGCCCCGACGGAGCGCAATAGCTGCTTTCAGGGCTGCGGTCAGCCCCGAGGGACGCTAAGGGGCGTAAGGGGCGTTATAGCCCTTTTTTCAAGCTGGCTTCAATAAACCGGTCAAGGTCACCGTCTAACACCGCCTGGGTATTGCGGGTTTCAACACTGGTGCGCAAATCTTTAATCCGGGCATCATCCAGAACATAGGAACGAATCTGGCTGCCCCAGCCAATGTCCGATTTGGTATCTTCCAGCGCCTGGGCTTCGGCACCGCGCTTTTGCATTTCGAGCTCATACAGTTTGGCTTTCAGCTGCCGCATGGCTTTGTCCTTATTCTGATGCTGGGAGCGCTGATTCTGGCACTGCACCACAATGCCCGTTGGATTGTGGGTGATTCGTATGGCTGAATCAGTGGTGTTTACGTGCTGACCACCCGCGCCACTGGAGCGATAGGTATCAATCCGCAAATCAGCCGGGTTAATATCCACCACGATGTTGTCGTCAATCTCAGGGGAGACAAAAACAGAGGCAAACGAGGTATGGCGACGATTACCAGAATCAAAGGGCGATTTTCTCACCAGCCGGTGAACGCCACTTTCCGTGCGCAGCCAGCCAAAAGCATATTCCCCGGAAAATTGCACTGTCGCTGACTTGATGCCTGCCACTTCACCCGCAGAAACTTCAATAATATCACACTTGAATCCCTTGGCTTCGCCCCAACGCAGGTACATTCTCAGCATCATATTGGCCCAGTCCTGGGCCTCTGTGCCCCCGGAGCCGGCCTGAATGTCGAGATAGGCGTTGTTCGGGTCCATCTCACCGGAGAACATACGACGAAATTCAAGTACTTCAAGGCTGGCTGACAGTCCGTCCAGCTCTTCTATAACGCCTTGAAGCCCTTCTTCATCGGCTTCTTCTACCGATAAAACCAGCAGCTCATCGGCATCCTGGAGTCCTTCTGTCAGGGTGTCTATGGTCTGCACCACCGCTTCGAGCTCCGATCGCTCCTTGCCTAACGACTGAGCATTGTCAGGATTATTCCAGATAGCCGGGTCTTCCATCTCACGCTCAACTTCCTGTAACCGCTCACATTTGTTAGCGTAGTCAAAGATACCCCCTAAGCACGTCTGTGCGTGCGCTCAGGTCTTTGATTCGCTCCTTGATAGGGTTGACTTCAAGCATGACGCTAACTCACTCGCAAATAATGGTAATAATCGAGGCATTCTACCTGATAAATCAGCTTGAGGGCAGTGCCTGAAGCCTTCGGGCGCGGCTACTGTCAAGCATAGTTGACACACGCCAACGCGTTGGTTTGCTTTTTCGCGAGCTGCCAGCGATCGTTGTTAAACGGGTCTCAAGGGCTGATTTCGCCAGTAAATAGCGAGCTATCGCAACAGCTAACGGGCAAAAGCTGTATGGCTTGTTGATAGTAATCGTCGAAATAAAGGGCCTGGTTGCTGCGGCGTTGGTATAGTAGCGTCCAATGATGGGTATCAGGTGTTCACAGAATAATAACTGTCTGGTGTTACTGGAAATTGGATTTGTCTGCTATTTCACCGTCAATGTTTGGCGTTTTAAGGATGAGATATCGATATCTCCGCTGCCACAGTAGCCAAAAGTTCAAGCCCTGATTCTGGTTGTACTCCCCCCAAGGGTTCTACTCCCCCCAGGGGTTCTACGACTCTAACCGGTTCTTTTCCCTTTTGGATAACAGTGGTTACCTCTGCATCAACCGATTTTCGAACGATGACAGTCGCGCTGCCATGGTCAGATACTACTTCAGATACTGACGTTGTTTCAGCAGGCTCATCGCTATTGAATATATGGGTTGTGCTGGTAGCTGTGGTGCCATCGTCTAATTTCTCGGTAAATGTGGCCGTGAGGATTTCACCCACGCCATTGTGTTTTTTTCTTATGTGTCTTGTGACATTGCCTCTACAAGAAAAATTTTTATTACAATTGCTGCAAGTGAAGGAGCTGGATCTTTCTTCGTGGACTTTTAAGTGTGTGTTACGCGTGCTGGCAGCGGCAAAAGCCTTTCCACAGATATCGCAAGGATAAGGTTTTTCTCCCGTGTGCGTTCTCACGTGGATTTTGAGGCCACCAGGTTGAGCAAAAGACTTATCACAATGAGGACACTCATACGGTGTTTCCCCGGTGTGCCTTCTTTCGTGTCTTTTAAGAGTTGTAGAATGAGTAAAAGACTTATCACAATGAGAGCACTTATAGGGTTTCAGACCAGTATGTACTGCCACGTGTCTGGTAAGATATCGCTGTTTTTTGAACGTTTTTTGGCATACGTTGCAAGTATATTCATGTTCATGTTCATTCATGGTAATTCACCGTCAATGTTTGGCATTTTAAAGATGTATCTCTTCTGCCACACTAGCCAAAAGTTCAAGCCCTGATTCTGGTTGTACTCTCCCCAGGGGTTCTACGACTCTAACCGGTTTTTTTCCCTTTTGGATAACAGTGGTTACCTCTGTATCAACCGATTCTTGAACGACGACAGTCGCGCTGCCATGGTCAGATACTACTTCAGATACTGACGTTGTTTCAGCAGGCGCGTCGCTATTGAATATATGGGTTGTGCTGGTAGCTGTAGTGCCATCGTCTAATTTTTCGGTAAATGTGGCTGTGAGGACTTCACCCTCGCCATTGTGTTGTGTTTTTATGTGTCTTTTGATATTGCTGCTATAAACAGAACTTTTATTACAAGTGCTGCAAATGAAGGAGCTGGATTTTTCTTTGGAGTGGACTTTTAAGTGTATTCTACGCGTGTTGACAGTGGCAAAAGCCTTTCCACAGATATCGCAAGGATAAGGTTTTTCTCCCGTGTGCGTCCTCACGTGGATTTTGAGGCCAACAGTTTGAGCAAAAGACCTATCACAGTGAGGACACTTATACGGAGTCTCCCCGGTGTGTATTCTTTCGTGTCTTCTACGAGTTGCATTATGATTAAAAGACTTACCACAATGAGAGCACTTATAGGGTTTCAGACCAGTATGTATTTTCATGTGTTCGGTAAGATATTGCTGTTTTTTGAACGTTTTTTGGCATACGTTGCAAGTAAGCTCATGTTCATTCATGCTATTTCACCGTCAATTTCTGGCGTTTTAAGG